>JAJDHH010000020.1 GCA_030266105.1 Eubacteriales bacterium OttesenSCG-928-K08 | reverse complement strand
CCGCGGTGATTTCATCCGAAAGATGCACTATCAGGTCGCGTATTTGCGGTGAAATCGGCTGATCCGTTTCGATTGTCATGTAAGCGTCCGCACCCTTGCCATGGCGAAAAACACGCATAAACGCTATGTTGATGTGGTTTTGCGCCAGCACATGGGTAACGACTGAAATCATGCCCGGAACATCGTTATATTGAATAACGAGCGTGGGGTAATCACCCGTGATTTCAACCTCAAGCCCGTTGATTTCCTCAATTTTAATGTTGCCGCCGCCAATTGAGGCGCCGAGTATCTGCGTTGTTTTGCCATCCTTGCCGGTAAGCTCAATTTTTGCCGTGTTGGGGTGATAAGGAAGATCCTCCTCATTTATCGAAAAAGAAACCGCCAGCCCTTCAAGCTTTGCCTCATCATACGCATTGCAAATGCGCGGGTCATCCGGCAGCATGTTGAGCGTGCCTGCGATTAACGCCTTATCCGTGCCATGCCCTTTGCCCGTTTGCGCAAACGAGCCATATAGCGTGAAATGCGCGCTTTTAGGCGCTTCACCGGCAATGCGCCGTGCAACGTTGGCAAGCCTGCATGCGCCTGCCGTGTGTGAGCTTGAAGGCCCCGTCATTTTAGGGCCGATGATGTCGAATACACTAAAGCCGGACATAAAAAATCTCCAAACATAATGGTTTGCTTTTACTATAGAAGATAAATGCTATTGAGGCAAGTAAAAAAGCCGAACCGCCCAAAGGCTGCTCGGCTTTTATGAACTGCTGTTTATCGCGCTCTCGTTCTTATTCATGCGCTGTGCTTCCTTGCTCTATCGCGGATCAAACCGGTGATTGTGAAGCTCAAAAGCGTTCCCGCAATTACGATGCCCGCCAGTGTCAGCGCCGTAATGGCTCCGGAGCTAACAGTTGTGAAGAGGAAGAGGCTTGCGCTAATCAGCAGCGCCAGCTCCAGCAGCAGGCTAATTCCACGCGCTTTGTTTTTCATGATTTTATCCTCCTTTTATTATTGCTCGTTGTAAATGGATGTACGTTTTGGTTCTTTGCTGTTATGCCTGGAACTTTTCTTCGATGCTTTTTTCAATCGCCCATGTTGCAGCAATGCCCGAAAGCGCAACCGCAATTCCCATAATGGTGTTCGCGGGTGATCCAACGGCCTGTTCGCTTAGCAAAGTGAAGCAGAGTAAGCTTGTTGCCACCAGTATCGCGAGGCTAATCGCCGCGAGTATCCAACGCCTGTTTTTCATGATCTTGATCTCCTTTCTTTTTGTGAGAGGAGGGAGGGTTCCTCTCTGTGCTTTAAGTATAGTATGCCTATGGACATTTGTAAAACGAGAGATTATACTATTAACCATTACGGATTGTAATGGAGGTTAAGCTCGCGTGGATGTTAAAAAAATCGAGATATTCCTTTCGGTTGTGGAGCATGGCAACCTGACTTTGGCAGCAGAGGAGGTGGGCTACACCCAATCGGGGGTGAGCCACATCATCAAAAACCTCGAAGAGGAAATGGGCTTCCCGCTGCTGTTGAGGTTTCACACAGGCGTTGCCCCCACGGAGGAGGCCAAGCGCCTTATCCCCATCATGCGAAAGCTAACAAGCTGGGGCGACCAGCTTGAGCAGGTGGTGGCTTCGATAAATGGGCTTGAAACAGGCATTGTGCGCGTGGGTGCGCTTTCAAGCATTACGGCAAACTGGATGCCAACAGTTTTGAAGGAGTTTTCGCGGGATCATCCAAACATCGATGTGCGGATAATCGGAGGGGAAGGCAACGGCGAAATCGCGGAATGGCTTGAGCAGGGTAAGGTCGATTTGGGGCTGTATGGCTTTACGGATAATAAACCATTTGAGCGCATTCCGCTTATGGAGGATACCATGCTTGCAATATTGCCCAATGATCATCCGCTTGCAAAGCTTGAGCGCATTCCAATTAAAAGCTTTCATGGCGTCAAGTTTATTACCATACCGGAAAATTTGCACGATGAAGCGCACGATCTTTTGCGCCGCCACCGCACAAAGCCGGATTTTTCGTTTATCACCTGCGATGACCTTAGCATAATCACAATGGTCGAAATGGGGCTTGGCGTTAGCATATTCCCGCAGCTTATGATGCGTTGCTATTCGCATTGTAATGTTAAGATGATACCGCTGGATCCCCCAAGCACACGCACACTGGGTATTGTTGTGCGCTCAATCAAAAACACATCGCCCGCATCGAAGCTTTTTATTTCATACACAAAGCGTATTGTTGAGCGGCTGCTAAAGGAAAAGAAAACCTAAAATTAGCCTAAAACTAAACTGCCACACAGTAGTGGCCATTTTTGGCATCAGTTCATTTGCACCTGCTTTGCTTGTGAGGTATAATAATGTGTATTTATATGCGCATAAGTAGCGTTATCAGGAGGAATTGGCTTGGCCAGCACAAAACAAACCCGGCAGCAAAAGGAACTTGAGCGCCTTGAGGCGCTGCAAACCAAAAAGGAAATATGGGGCGTAGCGCTCATTGCACTGGGCGTGTTTTTTGCGTTTTGCCAATATTTTAGCGCGAGCGGTGTTGTGGGCGAATATGTGACTGGCGCACTCTATGGCTTGTTTGGCGCGTTTTTTTATGCGCTGCCCCCCGCAATGGCGGTGGGTGGGGTGATGCTCATCGCCTCCGCTTTGAAGCCGCCGCGAAGGGGCCGCATTGCGCTGATTATGCTGCTGCTTGTGCTTATTGTGGGGCTTATCCATGTGATCGTGCGGCCGGTCGTTAAGGAAGTTCCCTTTTTTGCTTATGTGAAGGACGCCTACTCGCTTGGCGAGCGCAAAACAGGCGGCGGCGCGGTGGGCGCGCTGCCTGCATATTTGCTGCTCTACCTTATGGGCGAGGCGGGCGCGTATATCTTCTTGATCGCGGGGATGTTAATTTCCCTACTGCTTATCACACGCATATCTTTGCGTGAAACGGGGCGGCAGGTGCGCGCCAAGGTTAAGGAGGGCGTGCAATACGTTAACGAAAAAAGCGCCGCAAGGAAGCGCCCGCTCTACACTGAAACATTGGATGAAACAATCGTTATGCCCGTGGATGCCACCCCGCGCAACACAAAACCCAGGCGCAAGAGCGCCCCGCTGACAAGCGTTAAGGCAATGCGGAAAAAAGCTTTTGGTGATGATGGGCCGGAGTTTTTCCCGCAGGAGGGCGAGCTTTTGCCGCGCAACGGAAAAACCGAAGCCGCTGAGGGCGCGCAGTTTTTGCCGACTGAGGGGCCAATCGCCCGCAGGAAGGATAACAACGAAGCGCCCCCATGGGATGAAAAGCCCGAGGAACCTTCTGAGGAAAATGGCCCGGTTATCACCTACTATGAGGAAACATACCATGCTGGCGAGCCGGAAGACTTTGAAACCTCGCCCGTAACGCTTGATCCGCTTACAAAACCTATTAAGGATCAGGCGAAAAATGTGCCGCAAACTCCGCTCGATTTGGATACGCAGGAGCAAAAACCATATGTTGCGCCATCGTTCAGCCTGTTAAACCCGCCCAGCATAAGCTATGGGCGCACGATGGATTCGCCCACCCAAACAGGCAAGCTTTTGATCGATACGCTCGAAACATTTAACGTTAAGGCGCGCATAGTCAACATAAGCGTGGGGCCTGTTATCACCCGCTTTGAAATAGCGCCCGCGCCGGGTGTGCGCGTTAACAAAATCACCGTGCTAAGCGATGATATTGCGCTTGCGCTTGCGGCGCCACGTGTGCGCATTGAAGCGCCAATCCCCGGCAAGGCGGCGGTTGGCGTGGAGGTTCCCAATAAGGATGCGGTGACTGTCGTTTTGCGCGACATAGTCGAAAGTAAAGAGTTTCAGCAGGCAAAGTCACCAATCACGCTTGCGCTTGGCAAGGACATCGCCGGGAAAATAATCGTTTCGGATCTTGCGAAGATGCCGCACTTGCTCATTGCCGGGCAAACAGGCTCGGGTAAAAGCGTGTGCATAAACGATATTATAATTTCCCTCGTTTATAAATGTACGCCCGATGAGCTAAAGCTTATACTCGTTGACCCCAAGGTGGTTGAGCTTTCGGCCTTTGGTGTGCTGCCGCACCTTGCGGCCCCTGTTGTTACCGACCCGAAAAAAGCCGCGGGTGCGCTTGCTAGCGGTGTGCGCGAAATGACTGAGCGTTACCAGAAATTCGCAAAGGCAGGCGCGCGCGACCTTGCGCGCTACAATGAGCTGCAGCAGGACCCGAAGGATAGGTTGCCAAAGCTTGTTATCATAATCGATGAGCTTGCGGATTTAATGATGGTTGCGCCCGACACGGTTGAGGATAGCATATGCCGCATCGCCCAGCTTGGCCGCGCCGCGGGCATACACCTTATTGTCGCCACCCAGCGCCCCAGTGCGGATGTTATAACGGGGCTTATCAAAGCGAATATACCCTCGCGCATTGCGTTTGCGGTTGCTTCGGCTATCGATTCGCGCATCATTCTCGACTCGGGCGGCGCCGAAAAGCTGCTTGGCCGGGGCGACATGCTCTTCCAGCCCAATGGCGGCGGCAAGCCCATCCGCGCACAGGGTGCGTTTGTTTCCGACGAGGAGGTCGAGCGCATAGCCGCGCATTTTAGAGCGCATGAGCTAAACCCAAGCTATAACGAGCAGCTTGTTGAGGAAATGGATAATCACGCGAGGCCGGAGGAAAAACACTCGGGCAACACCGTTGAGGAGGATGAGCTTCTTGGCGAGGCTGTAAGGATTGTGCTCGATAGCGGGCAAGCTTCAATTTCCATGATTCAGCGCAGGCTTCGCGTGGGCTACGCGCGCGCGGCGCGCCTTGTGGACATTATGGAGCGGCGCGGTTATGTTTCCGGCTTTGACGGAAGCAAACCACGCAAGCTGCTTATCACCCGCGCGCAATATGCGCAGATATTCGGCGATGCCGATTTGCTGCCCGTTGACGAAAGCATGGAGGCGCCGGATGATGAAGTTTAGCGCGGTTGGTGTTGTTTCGTTGGGCTGCTCCAAAAATCTGGTGGATACCGAGCGTATGCTGGGCCTGCTTACGGATGCGGGCTTCACCATCGTTTCCGACCCAAAACAGGCGGAAATTCTAATAGTCAACACCTGCGGGTTTATAGAATCCGCAAAGCAGGAAAGTATAGATACAATTCTCGAAATGGCGCAGCATAAGCTAACCGCCTGCTGCAAAAAGCTAATCGTCACAGGCTGCCTTTCGCAGCGCTATAAAGCGCAGCTGGAGGATGAGCTGCCGGAGGTTGATCTTTTTTTGGGCGTAAACGAGTATGAGCGGCTTTTGCCTTTTCTTAATGGCGAGCCGCAAAACAAAAAGCCGCCGCGTGTGTTGGCGACCCCGTCTTATAGCGCCTACCTTCGTGTGGGGGATGGCTGCTCCAATCGCTGTGCGTATTGCGCGATCCCCCTTATTCGCGGCGGGATTAAGAGCGAGCCTTTAGAAACGCTCGTTGAAGAAGCGGAGCGTTTGGCGGCCGGGGGTGTTGTTGAGCTGACGCTCATCGCGCAGGATACATCGGGCTACGGCACCGATTTGTATGGCAAACCCATGCTGATGCCGCTTTTGAAAAGGCTTTCGGATATTCCGGAAATCGAGTGGCTAAGGGTGCTCTACACTTATCCGGATACCGTTACGCCCGAGCTTGTTGAGTTTATTTCGGGCAATGAAAAGGTTTGCAATTATCTTGATATGCCCCTTCAGCATTGCAACGATGAAATACTAAAGCGCATGCACCGCAGGGGAGACCGCGCGCATATCGAGCGTGTGCTTGCATATATTCGAAAATATGCGCCCGATTTTATGCTGAGAACCACAATGATGGTTGGCTTCCCCGGCGAAACGGATGCCCAGTTTGAAGAAATGCTGGCGTTTTTGAAGGATAATCCATTTGATAGGCTGGGCGCGTTTGCATTTTCACCTGAGGAGGATACTCCTGCGGCGCTGATGCCCGATCAAGTGCCCGAAAACGTTAAGGCGGAGCGCCTTGAGGCGCTTATGCTGCAGCAAAGGGGTATAGCAAAGGCCAAAAATGAGGCCAGGCTTAATAAAACCTATAAGCTGCTCGTTGAAGGCACAAATAATGGGCGGACATTTGGCCGCACATGGGCCGAAGCGCCGGATGTTGACGGCAAGTTTTTTATCCCCGCAAAAGCAAACCATCGGCCGGGCATGTTTTTAAATGTGCGCGCGATCACCGCGCTTGAGTACGATTTGATTGGAGAGCAAATATGAACCTTCCCAACAAGCTCACTTTAGCCCGCATTTTGCTAATACCCGTTATGGTGGGCTGCTTTTATTTGCCGGGGCGCTTTAACTATCTTATTGCGGCGGCCGTGTTTTTGCTTGCCTACATCACCGATGCGCTGGATGGTAAAATAGCAAGGAAGCGCAACATAGTCACCAACTTTGGCAAGCTCATGGATCCGATTGCGGATAAATTATTGAGCTGCTCGGCCTTTGTGATGCTGCTGGCAGTGGGGCTGATTTCCCCAATAGCCATTATTATTGTGCTTGCGCGGGAATTTTTAATAAGCGGGCTAAGGTTAATAGCCGTTGAGCAGGGCATAGTAATCGCCGCAAGCTTTTTGGGCAAGCTAAAAACCGTATCGCAATTTATTGCGATAATGATTGTGCTCATTTGGCCCTATTTTAATGTGAAATTCCCGCTGGATCAAATTATGCTTTGGCTGAGCGTTGTTATAACGATCTGGTCGGGTGTGGATTATATGGTTAAAAACAAATTTTCTTCGTTGCTCAAGTAATTTTTTAGGAGATAAACGGTATGATCGCGGAAATCATCAGTGTAGGTACGGAACTTTTAATGGGGCAGGTGCTCAATACGGATGCGCAGTATATGGCGCGTGAATTGGCGCCCGCCGGTGTAAATGTGTATCATCAGGTTACGGTGGGGGATAACCCCGAGCGCCTGAAGGATACGCTAAAAACCGCGCTTGGGCGTGCGGATGTTGTCATCCTCTCAGGCGGGCTTGGCCCCACGGGCGATGATTTGACCAAGCTTGTCGTTGCGGATTTGCTTGGCCTGCCCATGGTTCGCTCACCAGAGGCGGAGCAGGAGCTTTACCTGCGCTTTAGCAGCTTTAGAAACCGGGAGATGACCCCCAACAACCTGCGCCAGGCTGATTTTCCGCAGGGCAGCACACTTTTGCCCAACCCTAACGGCACAGCGCAGGGCTGCTTTGTGGAGCAAAACGGGAAGACCATTGTGCTTTTGCCGGGGCCGCCGCGCGAGCTTTTCCCAATGTTCCACGATTATGTGATGCCGCATCTTTTAAAGCGTGCGGGGCATAGGCTATACACACGCGAAATTAGAATATTTGGCATGGGCGAGTCGAGTGTGGAGCATGCAATACGCGATCTTATCGAAAAGCAGGATAATCCAACCATCGCACCCTATGCTAAAACAGGCGAGGTTACATTGCGCGTTACGGCGCGCTGCCAGGAGGAAAAAGAAGGGGAGCTTTTGGTTGCGCCCGTTGTGGAAGAGATCGAGAGCCGCCTTGGCGATGTTGTTTATTCCACAAATGGCGAAAGCATGCCGGAGCTGTTGTCCCGGCTGATGATCGAAAAAAACGCAACGCTTGCCGTTGCCGAAAGCTGCACGGGCGGGCTTTTATCCTCCACATTTATAGATGTGCCGGGCAGTTCCACGTATTTCCTTGAGGGAATGGTCGTTTACTCCGATTCGGCAAAAATCCGCAGGCTTAATGTTTCAAACACCATCCTGCGGCAAAACGGCGCTGTTAGCGCCGAGTGCGCCAAAGAAATGGCTGCGGGCATGTGCCGCACATCCGGCGCGGATTATGCGCTGGCGACAACCGGCATCGCAGGGCCGGGCGGCGCAAAAGCAAACAAACCCGTGGGGCTTGTTTATGTTGCGCTTGCGGGTGGCGACAAGGTGCTTGTTAAAAAGCTCAACCTCACGGGGGATAGAAAGCGCGTGCGCGAAATGGCAACACTTAACGCGCTTGATATGCTCAGAAGGCTGCTGATGGATTTGCCACAGGCGGAATAGACTGAAGTGCGGCGAAGCCGCACTTTTTATATTTTTGCGCCTTTATTCGTCATGGAAAAACGGCCAATCCTGTGCTACAATGCTTAAATATGAGTAGACGCGTTAAAAACAGGCGCGTCCGTCAGTTGTTGACCCTGCTTATTGCGGGGCTGTTCCTGTGCGGATGCAACAAAAACCCTTCGCCTGATGACGAAATCACCACACTTGACTATGCGCTGGTTGGCACAGTCGAGGAGTTAGTGGCGTTTTTTGAGGATGGCCCCCAAAAAGCCCAGCTCACAAATAACATCGATATAAAAAAAGAAATGCTGAGCCTGAAAAGCGAGCGCGGCGCTGTTTATATCGATGGGCGCAACTATACGATTAAAGGCGCGGGTTCAGCGCTTATCCGCCTTTATGAAGGCGGCGAGCTGCATTTAAGCAACATCACGCTTGATGCACAGCAGATTGCCATCGGCCTTTTGGCTGATGCTAAGCTTGGCGGTGAGAATTGCACGATAAAAAGCCAAAACGCAGCCATATATGCCGCCAAAACGCTGACGATCGCTAAAAGCAGCGCACTGTCGCTTTATTCAAGCGGCGGCATGGGCATAACCTGCGCAGGACTAATACTTGAACAAAACGCGAGCCTTTCTATCGAGGCGCAGACTGTTGGCGTGGATGCTGACAAGGAGGATATCACCCTAAACTCGAATTCTTCGCTTGTGACCACCGCCAAGGGCGACAACATAATCCACACAAACGGCACGCTGACGCTTGGCGAGGGCTCGATTTTGCGCTCCATCAACAGCGGGGATCATAACGCCGCGCTTGTGGGCTCGCTTGCTGCACAGCCTTCGGCCACGCTGGAGCTTACGGGCGGCTTAAATGGGATTGGCCTGTTCGTTGTGGAGCAATATGAGGATGTTACCGTGCTTGGCTTTTGCCTGCCCGATGTTCGAATTTCCAATGGTGATGGAAGCGTCACTTTTTTAGAGGAGGAGTAGCTCATGAAAAAAAGCGTTAGAATTGCCTGTCTTGTTATAGCGGCGGTTATGTTGCTTGGAACGGTGTTTGCAATTGTCTTGATGCTAATTCAGTAGAATTTACGAAAGAAATCGGGGGTAATTGTGCGGAGCGTTGAACACCCGCTGCTAAGTATTCTAAAAGAGCTGCCGGAATATAACCGGCTAAATGAGCTTATAACCGGCGCGGGTGGCCCCGCGGCGGCTTTTGGCCTGCCCGAGGCGCACCGTGCGCATGTGTTTGCCGCGCTTTCAAAAGGCCGGGGGGGCTTTTTTGTGTGTGCCACGGCGCAAGCGGCGCAGCGTGTGTTTGAGCAGGCGCTGGCCCTTGGCGGCAATGTTGCATTGCTGCCGCCGCGCGAAATTCCGCTCGTGAATGCTTATGCCGCCGAGGGTGAAAGCGCAAAAATTCGCATGACCACACTCACACGCCTTGCACTTGGCGAGCCTGTGGGTGTTGTTATGTGCGCCGAGGCGGCATTGCAAACGCTTGCCCCGCCGGATGTGCTAAGGTCCGCAGTTAAAAGGCTTGCCGCGGGGGATGTTTACGCCCCGCGCCAGCTTTTATCGGATCTGCTTGATGCGGGTTATGAGCCTGTTGATGCTGTGGAAGGGCGCCAGCAGGCCTCGCTTCGCGGGGATATACTCGATGTGTTCCCGCCGCACGCGGAATACCCCTTCCGCTTGGAGTTTTTTGATGATGAAATCGACAGGCTCAGCATTTACGATCCTGACTCCCAGCGCTCCATATCAAATGTGGAGGAGGTCATTCTGCCGCCTGCCACTGAGGTTCCGCAAAGCAAGGAGACGATCATAAAGGGACTTGCCGCCATTAAAAACGCGCGGGGCTTTGACGCCCAGCGCATTTCATTTGAGCAAAACCGCCCATCGCTTGGCGCGGAAATTTTGCTGCCTGTGTTTTACCCGCCCGCAGCAATATTCGATTATGCTGACGCGCTACTGTTTTTTGAGGAGCCCGCGCGCATTTTGGAGGAGGCTGAGGCGGCAAATCGTTTGTTTATCCAAAGCGTATCCGCCATGCTTGAGCGTGGGGAGGGGCTTGAGCAGCAGGCGGGGCTTTTGCAGCCGCCCACAATGCTCAGGCAAAGCATGGGGGGCAGGCGCACCGCGCTTTTTTATTCGCTTGCAAGGCAGTCCGGCCCTGTTCGTGCAAAAGAGACATTGCAGTTTGATTCTCGCCCCGCCCCGCAGTTTATGGGCGACAGGCGCGAGCTTGCGCGGGATGTGGAGCTTTTGAAGCGCACAGGCAATGCCGTGGTTTTATATGCGGGCGCGCAGGCCGAACGGCTCAAGACGCAATTGCTGGATGAAGGGCTTGAAACAGCCTGGGCGGCTGAGTTAACGCGCCTGCCGGTCAAGGGCGAGGCGCTGCTGCTGCCACAGAGCCTGCCGCTGGGTTTTTCATACCCCAGCCTGCACTTAAGCGTGCTATCCGAAAGTGAAATTAACGGCTTTGCAAAACAGCCTGCGCGTTTGCGGCGCTCGCAAAAATCAAGGCCGCTCTACTCGGATTTGCGCCCCGGCGATTATGTCGTGCACGAAGCGCATGGCGTTGGGCGCTTTTTGGGCGTTGAGGCGCTTGAGGTGCAAAACACCACGCGCGACTATCTTTTGATGGAATATCTTGGTGGGGATAGGCTGTATATCCCAACCGATCAGCTTGATAGGGTGCAAAAATACATCGGAGCCGATGAGGGCGCGCCAAAGCTAAGCAAGCTTGGCGGCTCGGATTGGCAGCGCCAGGTGAGCAAGGCAAAAAGCGCCGTTAAGGAGCTTGCGTTTGATCTTGCTAAGCTTTACGCGGAGCGCGAGCAAAGCCGCGGCTTTGCTTTTTCTCCCGATTCGCGCTGGCAGCTGGAAATGGAGGCGCGCTTCCCCTACACTGAAACGCCCGATCAGGCGCAAAGCATAATGGAAATAAAGCGCGATATGGAAAGCACGCGCGCTATGGATCGCCTGCTCTGCGGGGATGTGGGTTATGGCAAAACGGAGGTTGCGCTGCGCGCTGCATTTAAGGCTGTGCAGGATAGCAAGCAGGTTGCATTCCTTGTGCCCACCACAATACTCGCGCAGCAGCATTATAATACGCTAAGCACTCGCTTTGCGGATTTTCCCGTGAAGGTGGCGTTACTATCCCGCTTCAAAACGGCGCAGGAAAACAAACGCACAAAGGAAAGCCTGGCATTAGGGCAGATCGACATTGTGGTCGCCACACATGCGCTGCTTGCAAAGGATGTTCGCTTTAAGGATCTGGGCCTTTTAGTAATCGATGAGGAGCAGCGTTTTGGCGTTGGCCACAAGGAGCAGATCAAAACCATGAAGCAGAATGTGGATGTTTTGACGCTCACCGCCACCCCCATACCACGCACGCTGCACATGTCCATGATTGGCATTCGCGATATGAGCATTATCGATACCCCACCGGAGGAACGTTTTCCCGTGCAGACATATGTGCTTGAATATAGCGATACCCTCATTAGGGATGCTGCAAATAAGGAGCTTAACCGCGGCGGGCAGGTTTATATTGTTTACAACAATGTCCGGCGGATGGATATTTATGCAGGTGAGCTGCGTGCGCTTATCCCCGAGGCGCGCATTGCCTGCGCCCATGGGCAAATGCCGGAGGCCCAGCTTGAAGCCACCATGCTTGCATTTTTGGAGGGCGAATATAACATTTTGCTGTGCAGCACGATTATCGAAAACGGGCTGGATATTCCTAATGTTAACACGCTTATCGTTGTTGAGGCGGATAAAATGGGCCTCGCGCAGCTTTACCAGCTTCGCGGGCGCGTGGGCCGATCAAGCCGCCTTGGTTATGCTTACTTTACATTCGCGCGCAACCGCTCAATTTCCGAAATTGCGCAAAAGCGGCTTAATGCGCTCACTGAGTTCGCGCAATTTGGCGCGGGCAAGGAGATTGCCCTGCGCGACCTTGAAATTCGCGGCGCGGGCAGCCTTTTAGGCGCGCACCAGCATGGGCATATCGCGGATGTTGGTTATGAATACTACTGCAAGCTGATGGCGGGCGCAGTTAAGCAAACGCGCGGCGAGGAGAACGACAGCCCCGATATCGACACCGTGGTGGATGTGCCTATTGATGCAAACATTCCTAAAAGCTATATTCGCAATGAGGTGCAGCGGTTGTCGATGTATAAGCGCATTGCGCTCATAAGCGACAGACTCATGCTTATGGATGTGCAGGAGGAAATCGAGGATCGTTTTGGCGATATTCCTGAAGCGACACAGAATCTTTTGGATGTTTCACTTGTTAAGGCCTACTGCATAAAGGCGCAGATAAACTCGCTGACAATACGCGACGGCTCAGCAAAGTTCCTCTTCCACCCGGATGCAACGCCCGATGGCGCAAGGCTTTTGGCTGTCGCCGCGGAATATGGCGCGCAATTGGCGCCGGGGGATGTAGTATCGCTGCTGCTTAAAAGAGAAAAGTATGACGCGAAAAAAATGCTGGAGGCCGCGCAGATGCTGCTCGCCTCCTTTACGGCGGGGGTGTAGCCTGTGGTAAGCGTTTTATATGAGGATAACCACCTGCTTGTGGTGGAAAAACCGCCCAACATGCCCACACAGGCCGATGCCTCAGGGGATGAGGATTTATTAAGCCTTTTAAAGGAATACATAAAAGTAAAATACGATAAGCCGGGCGCCGTTTATCTTGGGCTTGTGCACAGGCTCGATCGCCCCGTTGGCGGGGTGATGGTTTTTGCGCGGACAAGCAAGGCGGCAAAGCGGCTAAGCGAGCAGTTTCAATCCCACAAAACTCAAAAAAAATATGTCGCCGTTGTTGAGGGCGATCCTGCGCCCGGCATGGAGCTTGTGGATTATTTGCAGGCGTTGGAAAACGAAATCAAGGTGAAAGTAAAAAGCGAGCCCTTTGAGGGCGGCAAAAAAGCGGCGCTTCGTTTTCACACAATCGCCAGGGCGAATGGCCGGGCGCTCATGGATGTTGAGCTTTTAACAGGCCGCAAGCATCAAATCCGCGCTCAGCTTGCCGCGCATGGCTGGCCTATTTTATTCGATCAGCGTTATAACCCAACACCCACAAAGGGTCAAATCGCTTTGTGGGCATATTCGCTTACATTTTGCCACCCGACAACGGGGGAGGAGCTTAGCTTTTATTCGCTGCCTAAAAACGATGCCTTTGCCGAATTTCAAACGCAGCTAAGTGGCCTGCCCGCTTCGCGGGCTGGTTATGTGCAATATGCCGATGAGTTTATTCTGGTGGCGGATAAAAAGCAGGGCGTTGAGGTGGCGCGCGCCGATGCCAATGAAGCTTCGCTGCAGGCAGCGCTGGAAAATTGCTTTTCTCCGCTTTACCCTGTGCACCGTTTGGATGCAAACACAAAGGGCCTTGTGCTTTTTGCGAGGGATGAAAAGACAAAAGCGACCCTTGATGAGCAGATCAAAAACCACAAAATTCAAAAATTCTATCGTTGCAAGGTGTTGGGTAAACCCAGCCCAGAAAAAGCGGAGCATATTTTTGCGCACGCAAGAAAAGACCCTGAGCGGGGGCTGCTGATCGTAAAAGAAAGTCCTTTTCCCGGCAGCGCAATCATTAAAACGGGCTATCGTGTTTTGTCGTTTGATGGGCGGCTTTCCTTGCTTGAGGTGCGGCTCTATACCGGCCGCACGCACCAGATAAGGGCGCATATGGCGTTTATCGGCCACCCTGTTTTGGGGGATGATAAATATGGTGATAGGGAGCAAAACCGCCGCTTTGATATACAAAAGCAGGAACTAATCGCTGCAAAATTAGTCCTGCCGGATAAAAGAGAGTTCCGCTCAAGCTGGGAAAAAGCGCTCGATTAAAGCTTTTGAATGTGCCAAATCGCATTGGCATAATCCAAAATTGTGCGGTCGCTTGAGAATTTCCCTGCGCTTGCCGTGTTCATAAGGCACATGCGGCCAAATTCCGTTCGGTTTTGGTAGGCCTTGTTTGCTTCCATTTTGCGGCTTATATAGTCCATCATCTCAAGCAGCACAAAGTATTGGTCGGGCTTGCCGTAGCGCCCGCCGGTCAACAGGCTCTGCTTTAGCTCATCGTATTCATAGGATCTTAAAAACAGGCCGCTATCGAGCGCATCCACAACGCGGCGCACGCGCGGCTGACTATTATAAACATTCACAGGATTGTATTTTGATGCAATTGAATTAAGCTCACCAAGCGATTTGCCGAAAATAAAGTTGTTTTCAACGCCCGCTTCTTCGACAATTTCAACATTCGCGCCATCAAATGTGCCAAGCGTCACAGCGCCGTTTAGCATGAGCTTCATGTTGCCTGTGCCGCTTGCTTCGGTGCCTGCGGGCGAAATCTGCTCGCTTATATCCGCCGCGGGGATTATCCGCTCGGCATAGGAGCAATTATAGTTTTGCACAAACACAACCTTCATTTTATCCTGCATGGCAGGATCGTTGTTGATAAGCGCCGAAATATCGTTAATGAACTTGATTACGGCCTTTGCCCGCAAATAACCCGGCGCAGCCTTTGCGCCAAAGATGTAGGCAGTGGGTGTAAAATCAGCAAGCCGTCCTTCCTTGATTTCAAAGTAAGTGTCGAGTATTGCAAAAGCGTTCAGGAGCTGGCGCTTATATTCGTGCATGCGCTTTACCTGCACATCGAAAATAAACTCGGGCGGCAGCAAAACGCCTTCCCTTGATGCGATATAGTTTGAAAGCTGCTTCTTTTTTTCAAGCTTAACGGTGTTAAATTCACGAATGTCACTTTCGCTCGCAAAAGCTTTTAGCGCCTGCAGGCGGGAAAGGTCAACCACCCAATCCTCGCCGATGCGGCTTGTAATGTAGCTGGAAAGCTCCGGATTGCATAGCTTTAACCAGCGGCGCTGCGTTACGCCATTCGTTTTGTTCTGGAAGCGCTCGGGGTAAAGCTCAAAAAAGTTTTTAAGCACATCATGCTTGAGTATGTCCGAGTGAATACGCGCAACCCCGTTAACAGCGCGCGAGCCATAAACCGCAAGATTTGCCATGTGCACAACATTACCCTGAATAATTGAAATGTTGTGTATGTTTTTATAATCGAGCTTTAAAAGCTCGCCGCAAAAACGGGTGTTGATTTTCAAAACAATATCAAAAATTTCGGGAATAACCTGCCTGAAAAGCGAAACATCCCATTTTTCGAGCGCTTCCACCATAACGGTGTGGTTCGTGTAGCAAAAAACGTTTTGTGTGATTTCAAAGGCTTTGTCGAATTCCAGGCCTTCAAGCATCAAAAGCCGCACCAGCTCGGGTATGCTCACAACAGGGTGGGTGTCATTAAGCTGAATTGAAACAAAATCCGCAAGCAGCGAAACATCGTTATGCTTGCGCTTAAAGCGGCGCAACATATCCTGCAACGATGCGCTCGAAAGAAAATACTGCTGCTTAAGCCGCAGCTGCTTGCCCGCGGGCGTGGAATCGTTAGGGTACAACACCCGCGTGATATCTTCCACCTGATTTTTTATGTGCACGGCCTTGTCGTATTCCTGCGCGTTAAAAGTGGGGAAATCGAATTCCTCCATGGGTTCGGCCTGCCACAATCGCAGCGTGCCAATTGTGCCACTGTTGTAGCCCACAACCGGCATGTCATAAGGAATTGCCCGCACATCAACATCCGCAAAGTGGACGATCGCCTGCTGGGCGTCGTTTCGTAGGCTCCACGGGTCGCCCGTGCGCTGCCAATCATCCGCGCGCTCCACCTGCCAGCCGTTTTGGAAACTTTGGTGAAACAGGCCAAACTTATAGCGGATGCCGTAGCCATCAAGCGGCAGGCCGAGTGTGGCCGCAGAATCGAGGAAGCACGCGGCAAGCCTGCCAAGGCCGCCATTACCTAGCGCGGGATCCTCCAAATCCTCAAAGCAGTTAAAATCAAGCCCGCGCTGCTCAAATTCTTTTTGAATTTCTTCAAGGCAGCCAAGGTTCATCAGGTTGTTGTAAACCATGCGGCCCGTCATGTATTCCGCGCTGACATAGTAGGCGCGGCGCGTGTTTTGGCGCTGCTGCTCGCCCTCAAACCAGGCCTTGCCAAGCGCATCCATTATGGTTGCGCCCAAGGTATCGTGCAGCTGCGCTGCCGTTGCCTCCTGCCTTGTTGTGTGATATTTATTAATGAGCTTTTGCTCCATTTCGTTCATCGTTTGCTCTATGTTCAGCATCGTGTTTGTTCCTTCCGAATATTAAAATTTATTGCCCATGCTGGCGCATTACCGCATTGCTCGAGCAATAATTATACCACATAGCATAGCTTATGCAATATTTCACCGGCAATGCTAACGGCTTTACCTGTGCGATTAGAAGAATTCTTTGAATTTTTGTGCACGGCCTTACACAATTATTTCACATCAGCAAATGCGGGAGTGTGCTATAATAAAAATACAGGCAAACGAGTGTTTAATCACGATCGGCGAAAGGAGGCCATTTTATGATAAACTTAACAGCAACGATTATTTTCCTGGCCATTGGGGTGATTTTTCTTATAATAGAAATGCTCACACCGGGGCTTGGCTTGTCGGGCGCGCTGGGCATTGTGGCGCTTTTTGTGGCAATCATGCTGCAGATTGGCAACCCAGTTGGCATACTGTTTATGGTCGCGCTTGTGCTTTTTCTTATTGCGGTGGCGTTGCTGGTGTTTTTCCGGCTGGTCAACAAGGGCAGCTTCGATAGAACGCCCATGGTGCTTAAGGATCGGATCGAAAGCGAATCGACCGAACTTTCCGAGCAGAGCATGAAGGAGCTTCCCGGCAGCGTGGGGCTTGCACTAACGCCTTTGCGGCCTGCAGGCAAGGCCATTTTTGACATGCGCACGCTGGATGTTTCCACAATGGGCGAATTTTTGCCAAGCGGCGCAAAGGTGGAGGTTGTGCTGGTGGAGGGCTTGCGCATAGTTGTGCGCTCAGCGCCGGAGGCGGAGCTAACCATAACAGAAGAAGAAACAAGAGAGCCTGAAATTTTCGAGCCTGAGATTGCGGGCGAGCAAATGCCCGCACAAGAGGAGCTGCAAATAATTCTGGATAAACAACCGGAGGAAGCGCCCAATGCCGTTTTGTAAAAGCTGCGGCACGCTATACACAAAATCACTTGGGGTTTGCCCCAAGTGTAATGCCGAGCAAAAAATGGAGGAGCAGAATTTAGAGGCAACTCCGGCCGATGAAAGCCCCGCTGAAGCTAAGCGGCACACAAGGCGCAGGTGGCTTGCCATTTTGCTGGGGATACCTGCGCTTATCGTTTTTATTTACCTGATGGGGCTTTTTATGAAAGTATTCCAAGCCTGACGAGGCTTTAAAACACCTGAAATAAACCCTGAAAGCGAGGAATTTACTATGGGAGACCTGTTCTACACCAACCCGATTATGGCGATCGTTGTCATCATCCTGATCATCATCTTTTTTGCGCTGCTGTTTAGCATGGTGCCGGTGCGCCTGTGGATTTCGGCGCGTGCGTCCGGCGTGCGCGTTAGCATTGCGCAGCTTATCGGCATGCGCATCCGTAAGGTGCTGCCGCAAAAAATCGTTAACCCCATGATTAAAGCAACTAAGGCGGGGCTTGAGGTTTCAATCAATAAGCTCGAAGCTCACCTGCTTGCTGGCGGTAATGTGGATCGTGTTGTTAATGCGCTCATCGCGGCGCAGCGCGCAGGTATCCCCCTTGATTTTGAGCGTGCGAGCGCGATCGATCTTGCCGGGCGCGATGTTCTTCAGGCCGTGCAGATGAGCGTTAACCCCAAAGTAATTGAAACGCCCGTTATTTCCGCAGTTGCCAAGGATGGTATCGAGCTCAAGGCAAAAGCCCGCGTAACCGTGCGCGCCAATATCGACCGCCTTGTTGGTGGTGCTGGTGAGGAGACCATCATCGCCCGCGTTGGCGAGGGTATCGTTACAACAGTCGGTTCCTCCAACAGCCACTCCGATGTTTTGGAAAATCCGGATAATATTTCGCAAACGGTGCTCAACAAGGGCCTGGATGCAGGCACGGCATTTGAAATTCTATCAATCGACATCGCCGATGTTGACGTTGGCAGGAACGTTGGCGCACAGCTGCAGATCGATCAGGCGGAAGCCGACAAAAAGATCGCGCAGGCAAAGGCGGAAGAGCGCCGCGCGATGGCTGTTGCGCAGGAGCAGGAAAACAAGGCTGCCGTGCAGGGCATGCGCGCAAAGGTTATCGAGGCCGAGGCCGAGGTTCCCCTGGCGATGGCGGAGGCTTTCCGCAGTGGCAAGCTTGGCGTGATGGATTATTACAACATGCAAAACGTGATTTCCGACACGCAGATGCGGCAGACAATCGCTAAAGGCCCGGAAAACGAAAAGAGCGACGACCAGCAAAGGTAACCCGTGCTAAAAAAGCGGCACATCCGCTTTTTTAGGCCCCTTAGGAGGCAAATATGGATGGATTATTTATAATAGTAGCGATTTTCGCTATTATTGGACGAATTGTTGGCAACGCCAACAACAAAAAAAAGCGCGAAGAAGCGGCAAAAAAAGCGGAGGCCGCAAGGGCTTCGCAGGCTGCAAGGGCGCAGCGTAATGTGCAGGGAGCTTCATCGGTTTATGGGAAACAATCCGACCCTCGCTTCCCGGATTATTCGCCTGCAACACCCGTAATTCCGGCGCAGCCGAATTACACCGAAGCGGGTGATGCCGCAAGGGCTGCCGCGCAGCAGGAGCGTGAGCGGGAGCTGCAAAGGCGGCGCGAATTGCTTGAGCAAAGCAGGCTTGAACGCATTGCGCGCGAAGAACGTGCGCGGCAGGAAGCCGAAAAAGCAATGCGGGGCAGCTTGTGTGTTGATGGCCATGAGCATGAGCTTGAAGGCCCGCGCTTTGAGGACACCGTGCGCGGAAGGGAAACCATCAAAGGCATGCGACAGTCCCAGTCGATGGCTGATAAAGCAGCTCAGCCTATTGAAGCGGCAACGCTGGCAAACATAACAAAGGACCGGAATGCGCTAAAACAGGCGATTATCCTTTCGGAAATTCTCGGTAAACCCAAAGCTTTGCAAAGATAAACACAATTAAAAAAAAGTGGCGAAAGCCACTTTTTTTTGTAGTGCCAAAAAGTGATGCGGCAAGCCGCTGTTTTTGTTTTTTCAATTTGCCACTATGTTCACAACATTCCTCACCGCAATTATCTTGCGCACAGTTTTGCCCTCAATCAGCGGCGCAATCTCCTCATGCTTAACTGCCGCGGCCTCGATTTCCTCCTTTGTGGCGCTTGAGCTCACCATCATGCGCGCGCGCACCTTGCCGTTAAGCTGAATTGCAAGCTCAACCTCATCCTCCACAAGCGCCGCCTCATCCCATTTGGGCCAGGCAAGCGTGTGTATGGGCGCGTAACCTAAGCGCTCGTTAATCTCCTCCGCCATGTGCGGCGCAACGGGCGAGAGTATCAAAAGCAGCGTGTGCAGCTCTTCTTTCGTGATGCTGCCCTTAGAGTAAAAATCGTTCACAAGCGCCATCATCGCGGCAATTGCCGTGTTGTACTTCATGCGCTCATAATCCTCGCTGACCTTTTTGATGCAGCCATGAAGTTTGCCCCGCATATCGGTCGTTTCGCCTTCGCCCTTAATCATTTCCTGCAGGCGCCACACTCTATCCAAAAAGCGGCGGCAGCCACGCGCGCCCATTGTGCTCCAGGGAATGGGCTGGTCAAACGCGCCCATGAACATTTCATAAAGCCTGAATGAGTCCGCGCCAAGCTCATTTACAATATCATCCGGGTTTATTACATTGCCGCGCGATTTGGACATTTTTTCGTTGTTTTCGCCCAAAATCATGCCGTGGCTCGTGCGCTTTTGGTAAGGCTCGGGTGTTGGCACTACGCCGATATCATACAAAAACTTGTGCCAGAAGCGGGAATAAAGCAGGTGCAGCGTTGTGTGCTCCATGCCGCCGTTATACCAATCAACAGGCGTCCAATACTCAAGCGCTTCTTTTGAGGCAAGCTCATTGTCGTTATTCGGGTCGGTATAGCGTAGGAAATACCAGCTCGAGCCCGCCCACTGGGGCATCGTATCCGTTTCGCGCTTGGCGGGCGCGCCACATTTGGGGCAGCTGGTGTTGATCCACTCAGTCGCGCGTGTAAGCGGGGATGAGCCATCCTCAGCGGGGAGGTATTCCTCAAGCTCAGGCAACACAAGCGGAAGCTGATCGTACGGGAGCGGCACCCAGCCACAATGCTCGCAATAAACAAGCGGAATGGGTTCGCCCCAATAACGCTGGCGGGAGAAAACCCAATCCCGCAGCTTATAGTTCACCTTGTGCTCGCCAAGGCCCTTTTCCACCAGCCATTGGGTGATGAACGAGATTGCCTCTTTCACCTGCATCCCGTTAAGAAAACCGGAGTTGACCATCTGCCCATCGTTGATGTCGCTAAACGCGGCCTCTTCAATATTTCCGCCAGCAACAACCTCAACAATTGGCAGGCCAAACGCTTTTGCAAACTCCCAGTCGCGCGCATCATGCCCCGGCACGGCCATTATCGCGCCCGTGCCGTAACCCATTAGCACATAGTCCGAAATCCAAACGGGGATTGGTTCGCCCGTTGCAGGGTTTATTGCCGTGATGCCCTCAAGCGGCACGCCTGTTTTATCCTTCACAAGCTCGCTGCGCTCAAAATCGGATTTCCTTGCCGCCGCCGCCTGATATTCACGCACTGCGCTTATGTTTTTGATGCGCCCTTCAAGCGCGTTTACGATCGGATGCTCCGGCGAAACAACCATGTATGTCGCGCCAAAGAGTGTATCCGGCCTTGTTGTAAACACCTTTAGCCCATCAGGATAACCTTCAATCTCAAAAAGAACCTCCGCGCCATCGCTGCGGCCTATCCAATTGCGCTGCTGGATTTTGACCTTTTCGATATAATCGACCATATCAAGATCGTCAATCAGGCGCTGGGCATACTCCGTTATTTTAAGCATCCACTGGCTTTTAATCTTGCGAACAACTGCGCCGCCGCAGCGCTCGCAAACGCCATCCACAACCTCCTCATTTGCAAGGCCAACCTTGCAGCCCATGCAGAAGTTGATGGGTATTTCCGCCTTGTAGGCAAGCCCGCGCTCAAACAGCTTCAGGAAAATCCATTGTGACCATTTATAATAGCTTGGGTCTGTCGTGTTAACCTCGCGGGACCAATCAAATGAAAATCCTAAGCGCTTTAGCTGCGCGGTAAAATGCGCGACATTGTTTTTAGTCACAACCGCGGGGTGGATTTTGTTTTTGATCGCAAAGTTTTCTGTGGGCAGCCCAAAAGCGTCCCAGCCTATGGGATAGAGCACATTAAAGCCTTCCATGCGCCGCTTGCGGCAGATTATATCCAGCGCCGTGTTGCTGCGCGGGTGGCCCACATGCAGGCCCATGCCCGATGGGTATGGGAACTCGATTAACCCATAAAACTTCGGTTTTTCATGTGATGCCTCTGCTTCAAAGCAGCGTGTTTGTTCCCAATGCGCCTGCCACTTGGGCTCAATTATGCTTGGGTCGTAACGTTCGATCATGCTCTTATCCTCCTCGCAGATGTTTTTACAAAATGAAATAAAAAAATCCCCATCTCACACATAAAGAGACGAGGGTTTCGTGGTACCACTCTTTTTTACGGCCAAACAAATTGTTTTGCCGCCTTTTGCCTCGTATCATGAGGAAACGCCACGCCTACTTTTTTTGTTCAGCATGGAGGCTCCATGGTGAGTACGCTCTTTTCTCCCTTTTGCCGCCTTTCAGCACACGGCGGTTCTCTGTTAGTTTGGGATTGCTGCGGCTCCATTTCATCGCCTAATAAGTATACGTTATTTCGCTATTCTAACCGCTTTATGCAGGAATGTCAACGGGCGGTCAAGCTTAAAGTTTTGCCGCGCATTGTTACAGGAGCTTTGTTATTGCGGCCATGATCGTTTCCTCCTTAAAGGGTTTAACAACAAAACCCTTAGCGCCCGCGAGCACAGCATCGCGCACCATGGCCTCCTGCCCAAGCGCAGAAACCATCACGACATTTGCCGCAGGAAACTGCTTTCGGATTTCCTTGAGCGCATCAAGCCCGTTCATTTCGGGCATCGTGATATCCATCGTTACAATATCGGGCTTCAGCTCCGCGAATTTTTGCACCGCCACGGAACCGTTGGCGGCTTCGCCAGCCACCTCAAACCCGTGCTTAACCACAATATTGCGTATGGATACGCGCATAAAGGCAGCGTCGTCTACAATAAGTATTCTTTTCACGTGTTATCCTCCTAAGGCGCTTTAATTAAAGCCTTTGATATATTGACGGCTGGATATATTTAAACTCCGACTTGAGGTTTACCAGCGTTTCGGACATGCCGATCAGCAAAAAACCTCCGGGCCTTAGTGCATCGTGTAAGCGGTTTATAACCGCTTGTTTTGTCGGCTGATCAAAATAGATCATCACATTGCGGCAAAATATTATATCGTAATGGCTTTTGGGCCAAAACCGGGGGTCGTTCAGGTTAAAGTATTTGTATTGTATGAGGTTTTTAAGCGTGCTTTTCACCTCAAAGCGTTCCTTTTCCTGCCGGTTAAAAAAGCGCGTTGTCCACTCCGGCGGGAGCTTGCCTATCTGATCCGCTGTGTATATGCCGGCTCTGGCCTGCGACAAAACATTTTCGGATATATCCGATGCCGTAATGGCCACCTTTCCCGGGCGAATGCCGCCAAAATAGTCGTAGAGCACCATTGCGATTGAATATGGCTCCTCACCCGAGGAGCAGGCCGCGCTCCATATGCGGCGCTCCAACAGCGGCGCTTTTTTCCATTGCGGAAAAACATGGGATGTCAAAAAAGTATAATGCCCTTCCTCGCGCAGAAAATAAGTGAAATTTGTCGTCAGCCTGGAAACGAGCGTTGAAACCTCCTGGCCGGTTTTATCGTTTAGGATATCCCGAATGTAGCTGGCGTAATCCGTATAACCCCGCTGGGTGAGCATCATCCCCAACCGACCTTCAATAAGCGCACGTTTTCTTGAAAGATTGATGCCATAACGCGAGTACATGTAATTTACAAGCTGATCAAACTCAGCATCCGTTATTTTTAAAATGCTCATTCCTGCGCTATATCCATCAGCCTGCCGCAATCAAGCAGCAGCGTGATGGCTTCCCCCATTCTGCCTACCCCTTTAGTGTAGCGCGATTGTGCGTTTTTCAGGCCTGTTGGCGGCAGCATTCTGTCTTCCTCGCTGATTGTTAAAACCTCTTTTACCGAATCAACGATAAGGCCTAATGCTATATTGTCGCTTTCAATAACAATGATGCAGGTTCGCTCATCGTGCTCACGCTCTTCAAGCCCAAAGCGCAGCCGCGCATCCATCACAGGAATTACTGCGCCACGAATATTAACAACGCCTTTAAGGCAAGCTGGCAGATTAGGAACCCTGACAATCGGCAAAACCTCTATGATTTCGGTTACATATTCGATTTCGATAGCATAGTTTTGCTGCTCGATCGTAAAAACCAAAAACATATCGTTTGAGGTTTCGTTTTCAAGATTGCCCAGGTTAAACTCCTTAGTTTCCATAAACTCTCCCAATAATTACCGTACTGCTGGCGCTAAGAGATAGTCAGTGCGGGTTAAATATCCTTCTCGCCAAGGCCGACAGTTCTAATATGCAGGCTGCCCGTTGCAGGATCAAATGTAATCGTTCGCCCATGCGTGCCCAGCACATCCTCCGAAACAAGCGGTATTCGTGCTTTTCTAAGCGCCTCATGGCAAACCTGCACGTTGCGTTCGCCCACCTTAAGCAGATCGCTTTGCATGTTTGCGTGCGCAAACATGTGCGCCCCGCCTGCAAGCTTTGCGGCGATTGCGGACTTGCGCGCACCTTCCTTGAGCATTTGCTCAAGCAAAAGCTCCACGCCGGTATCCGCATATTTTGCGGGGTTGGTCAGCACTTTTGCCGCGCTTGCCGTTGGCAGCATCACATGCACCATGCCCGCAATTTTAAACAGGCTGTCGTAAAGCACCACGCCGCAACACGAACCAAGCCCCAGTGTGGAAATTTTATCCGGGGCGCGCACAATGCTCCATTCAGCTATTCCTATGATGGTTGTTTTCATACAAAAGCTGTTCCCATCGTTACATTCCCAAGGCCGACATCAATCTTGATGAAGATTCGACCGTGGGAATCAAAAAATATTGCCCAACGATGCTTGAAACCTCGTTGTGAAAATCCGTTTCCATATAAAGCACGCTCTCGCCTATTTCGCCATATACAACAACGGGGATATTCATAAGCGCCATCGCCATATCCACAGTTGTGGCGGGCACCGAGGGGATTATCGACATGCCCGTCATGGATGAAATTGCCGAAAGATACGCGCCAATAAGTATGTTCCCAATTTCGGATACAGGGGCAAGCGCCTCACAAACAGCGCCGTAATCATCAGCATTGCCCGAAAATTCTTCGCCCGTTAAAAGCTTCAAAAGCTCAAACGCCGCGTCAAGCGGCAGCGCCATGAGCACAAAACCTTCCATATCCCCCGACATTTGCACAAGCGTGCCAACAACAAGATCCTCAGGGCTCTTAAACCCGCGTGCTACCTGCGTGAACGGCACCATCTCGCAAGAGGGAAGGCCGATGTTGACCTTATCATCAAGCATGGTGGCAAGCGCGGAGGCTGCGTTGCCCGCGCCAATGTTGCCAATTTCCCTTAATACATCCAGCGTGCCCGCATCAAGAGCCATAATAATCCTCTTTCCTGATATTGCGTATCAATCCACAAAATGGCTGTTTTGGCCGTGCCTCGGCGTTTCTTTCACCTGCTGCACGGCCTTTAGAATAGCTTGATAAATATCCACCCGCTTTTGCGTAACCGTTGAGCGGAATGTTTCGATCATATCCCCCTGCTCGGTAACGACATATTTGGGTGGCAGCGCGTTTAGCGCAAGCGCGATAGTATCCAGCCTGCATTTTTCGCAGGTGCAGGCATGCTCCTCTTCGATGACATTATCTATGAGCATGTTGACCACTTCTTCTGTTACATTAACCAGCCTTGCGCTCATTCTACCGCACCCTTTCTCGTAACTTTAACTGATTTATGAGTATGCTTGGGATCATGCTCAATGGCGATTGCCTCACCACCGCACCAAGCTTATGCGCCTCCATTGGCATTCCATACACAACGCAGGATTGTTGATCCTGACCGATTGTGTATGCCCCTGCCTCGCGCATGTGCAGCAGCCCCAAGGCGCCATCCGCGCCCATGCCGGTTAATATCACTCCAAGCGCGTTTTTGCCCGCCGCCTCCGCCACTGAATCAAACAAAACATTGACGGATGGGCAATGCCCGCTCACCTTTTGCGTGCCCGCAAGCTTAATAAAATAAACTCCGCCACGGCGCACAAGCATCATCTGCCTGTCCCCCGGGGCAACATACGCATGCCCGCTGCGCACCGCCTCGCCATCCTTTGCTTCGCTTACATTGAGCTTGCCTTCGCGGTTTAGGCGCTCGGCGTACATGCGGGTAAACACAGGCGGCATATGCTGGGTTATGAGTATTGCCGGAAAATCGGCCGGAAGCGCCTTTAATATCTGCCCTGTGGCTTCGGTGCCGCCAGTTGAAGCGCCTATGGCAACAACCGTATCCGGGTTCACGCTCAGGCTTGCGTTTTGCGTGGCGTTCGTTTGAACGGCGGCGGCGGCTGTTGCCGCCCCCGGCTCGCGCAAGCGCGCCACTGCCGCAACCTTAATTTTCCCGGCGAGCTCCCGCATGAAAGCTTCCTGCCCGCCAGGCTCGGGCTTTGCGATAAAATCGACGGCGCCTGCGTTCATGGCCTCAAAAACGATTCCATCCACAGCGCTCACTACGATTACCGGAATTGGGCGCTGCGGCATTAGTATCTTTAAAAATTCGATTCCGCTCATGCCCGGCATCTCCACATCCAATGTGATTACATCCGGGTTGGTTTGCATTATTTTATCGCGCGCGTCATGTGTGTTAAACGCGCTTGCGACAATTTCAATCTGCGGGTCCTTTGCAAGTCCCCTTGTTATTGCTGTTCGAAAGACGATTGAATCATCCACCACCAGCACACGTATCCGCTTTGCCAGCGCCATTTTATCCCCCTTCAATTTGCGTATGGCAGCTTATCTTTATATATATAAACCAAATTTTGCACATTCAGCCAAGCATTTTATCAGCAAGCGCCCTCGCAAAACCAACCGGCAGCACCTGCATGATTTCGCTTGATAAAAGGCCCATAATTTCCATTTTGAAAGATATTTTTAATAGCAGCGGTTCCTCCGGGATGAGAGTTTTGAGCCGTTGTTCACGAATAGTTTCATAGCTGGAGATTGGGGTTGAAATATTCACGGCCATGTTGAGCATGCTCGCAAGCGATGTTGCGGATGCGCCAACCATCTGGTTCATAACCTCCCTTATGCAGGAAAGGTGATCATCGTTGAGCACCACGTTTTTATGGTCCTGCGGGGTATCCACGCCCATGAGCCTGTCGGTAATCAGCGCCACATCATAATCCTTAAGCAAAAGTATGTTGCTGCCCTCTACCCCGCTTGTGTATTGCACCGCAACAACTACAAGCGGATCCCTATGCTCACTCGCGAGGCTTTTCCATGTGTGGATTGCAAGCTTTGGGGTGGTTATTATGACTTTAAAATCAAGCAGGGCGTTAAGCGCGGTGGCCGCAGTACCCATGCAGATATTGCCCATTTCGCCCAAAACATCCTGCTGCGCGCGTGAGAAATAAAAATCCGGCTCAAGCGGCTGCTCTTCCTTAGGTAGTGCACGCTGTTGATTACTCAAGCGTATTCTCCTTTGCCGGATATATCCGGCGTTATGACATACAACACTATTGTAATGACTTTTGTCATAAAAAGCAACCGCCCAGGCGTGTCCCTTACGGCGGCCGATGTATTTTTTCGGAAAAAGTGCCTTTGAGTGTTAAAAAATCGATGCTGCTTTGCCGCGCATCGATTTTTTGCACTCTCAAATATCGTGCCAATCCTCAAGCGCAAGCGCCGCCGCCTGAAGGCCAAGCTGCTTTTTAAGCTCTTTATAATCGGAAAATACGCCCGCCACGATTGCCCAAAACCTTGGCGAGTGGTTATGCTCAATTGTGTGCGCAAGCTCGTGCACCACAACATAATCGATCAACGCCTGCGGCACAAGCACCAGCCGCCACGAAAAACAAAGGCTGTTTTTTGCCGAGCAGGAGCCCCATTGTGTTTTTGCGCCGGTGATTTTAACGCCGGAAAGGTTTTGCACGGCT
>JAJDHH010000002.1 GCA_030266105.1 Eubacteriales bacterium OttesenSCG-928-K08 | reverse complement strand
TGAGCAAAGCTATGCCGGGGATGTGCTTGGCAGCATACTCAAAAACGGCATGCACGCAAACTATGGCGCGGTTAAATTGGCAAATGCCGATGAGCGGGTAATCGATTTGCTGCATAACCCAAGAGACTGACAATTTAAAATGCAGATTGTGAGCATTACGCGCATATGCTATAATCCAAAATGACGCAAATGCGCAAAATGGGAGAGTGCTTACATGCTAAACAGAATCATCGCCTGCGTGCGTGAAGCAGGAAAAATAATGCTCGATGCTCGGGATATTGCCCAAAGCACACAGAACAAACAGGGCATCGGAAATTTTGTGACCGATTACGACATCGCCGTGCAAAACGCGCTTGGGGATTCGCTGCGCCGGATTTTGCCCGCTTCGCGCATAATTGGCGAGGAGGATGACGGCCATAGCGGAGACCTTTCGGGCGATTGCTTCATAATCGACCCTATCGACGGCACCGCAAATTTTATTCGCGGTTATCAGCACAGCGCAATTTCAGTGGCACTGTTAAAGGATGGCCGGCCGCAGGCTGGTGTTGTTTACAATCCCTATTTAAACGAGCTTTTTAGCGCCGAGCTTGGCAAGGGCGCGTTTTGCAATGGCCGCCCCATTTCCGTTTCGGAGCGCACGATGCCCGAAGCTATTTTCCTTTTTGGCGCAAGCTCCTATTCGCGAGAAACAACCGACAAAAACTTTCGCATAGTACGCGCTTTATTCGACAATACGGCGGATTGCCGCTCATCCGGCTCCGCCGCGCTGGATATTTGCTATGTCGCCGCAGGGCGCTGCGAGCTCTTTTTTGAAATGACGCTTTCTCCTTGGGATTATGCCGCGGGCGGGCTGATTTTGTCCGAGGCTGGCGGCATTGCGACCGATATGCTCGGCAAGCCACTTTCCTACACGCATGAATGCTCCGTGCTTGCCAGCTCATTAAGCCTGCATGAGCAGGCAGTTGGAATAGTTAAGCAGGCATTATAATTTACGATTAAGCGCCGCGTAAACACGCGGCGCTTGCCCTTCACAAAAGCTATGAGCCTATAATTATGAACGTTTCAGTCAATATATCTCTTGTTTTAGTCAATTTTAATTGAATTCTTTGCGCGAATCTGTTATAATGCAAGCAACTTATGTACAGTTCATAATGATAAAACAGGAGGGCTGCATATGGCCTGCATCAATGAACGTTTTCAAATTCAATCCGACACACGCCCCACATTCGACGATGTAACCGACCGCGCACTTGAAATTCTAAAAAAATCCGGCGTCAAAAACGGCATTATGCTGGTGTATTCCCAGCACACAACATGCTCCGTGCTTATTCAGGAGCAGTCGGACGATGTGAACTACTACGGCACACAGCTCATATTGCAGGATATGGTTAACGGCCTTGAAAAGATTTTCCCAACCTGCAACACCGAGGGGCAATATCTTCACCCCGGCCCGCTTCACATAGAAATTGCAAAGCGCGAGCGCGGTGAGGAAGCCTGGTGGAGCCTCAACACCGATGCGCACCTTCGCTCGGTAATGCTTGGGCGCTCAGTAACTGTGCCCATCATTGATGGCGAAGCGCAGCTGGGCGAGTTTGGCCGCATCTATTTTGCGGATTTTGATCAAACCCGCGCGCGCACACGCAATGTGCTTGTGAACATAATGGGTGAATAAGGGGGCGAACCGCTTGGGAACTTTTTTAACGCTGGATGTTGGCACCACAGCCGTTAAGGCCGCATTGTTCGATGCTGAATTGAACATGCTTGGCCTTGTAATTCGCGAATACAGCCTATTAACCCCGAGGCAGGATGAAGTTGAGCTGCCCGCGTTTGTTTATTGGGACAATATCGTAGCTGGCGTTAACGAGCTGCTCAAAAAAACCAATGCTGATGCAAAAAATGTGCTTTCCATAACCTGCACAACCCAGGGCGAAACATTTATCCCGGTGGATAAGGATGGCAACGCGCTTTATAACGCCATCGTCTGGCTTGACGCCCGAGCGAAGGAAGAGACCGCTATTTTGGAAACACAATACAGCAAGGAAGCCTTTTATCAAAAAACGGGCATCCCTGAAATCAGCCCTTATTGCCCCATCGCAAAGCTAATGTGGGTGAAATCCCATTTGCCGGAGGTTTACGCGGCCACACATAAGTTTTTGCTGCTTGAGGACTATCTCATTTACCGCCTGACGGGCAGCATGCTCACAAACCCCGCGCTCATGTGCACAACGGGTTATTTCGACATCAACACAGATGAGTTGTGGCACGAAATTTTAGAGCAAAACGGTTTGGACGCATCAAAAATTCCCGATGTACGTGCCTGCGGCACAAGCGTAGGCCCGCTTTTGGAATGCTCCGCAAAGGAGCTGGGGTTAACAGCCTCCACAATAGTCACCACGGGCGCTATGGATCAGGTTGCCGCCGCGATAGGCGCAGGCAACATTGGCCCCGGTTTTATTACCGAAACAACCGGCACATGCCTTGCAGTGGGCGCTTCAACACGCACGCCACGGCTTGAAAGCTGGACTCCCGTGCCGGTTTACACGCATGGATTGCCCGGGCTATATCTAAAAATTGTAATTATGCAAACTGCCGGTATGGCGCTTAAATGGTTCCGCAACGAGTTCTGCCTGGATTTGTTAAACGAGGGCGGCAACACATACGACCGCATGGGGGAGCTTGCCGCATCCGTCCCCCCGCTTAGCCGCGGGCTTTATCTTTTCCCCCATTTTACTGGGTTGTACGCCGACCCGGATGCAAGGGGCGTATTTTTTGGCATTGGGCTTGATACCGGGCGGGATTGTTTTATTCGCGCAACAATGGAATCCATTGGTTACATGCTGCGCGAAAGTGTGGAGCTGCTTGGCGAAGAATGTGTCGCCATCCATTCCTCCGGCGGCGGAGCAAAAAGCGAAATATGGTCGAGCATCAAAGCCGACATATGCGATGCGCCCGTGCATGTGATGGCGCAGGAGGAAGCCGCCTTGCTGGGCGCTGCCATTTTGGGCGGCCTTGCAACAGGGCAATTCGAAAGCCTGGAGGAAGGGGCTAAACATATCGCTTTGGGCAAAACCTTCACGCCGGGCGAGTTTGCCCCACTCTATAAAGAGGGTTATAAAAAATATTTGCGGCTGTATGAACAGTTTGCGCCGCTGTTTCATTAAAACCTAACCCACAAAACGAAGGAGGAAAAACCATGGAACTGAGAAAACCACGCCTTGGCCTGTTGGGCTTGATCACTGAAGGATATGAAGATACTTTCCCCGGCATTTTGCAGCGCCAGATCAACTACGCAAACGAACTGGTGGAGACACTATCCCCCGTTGCCGACATCACATTTGCGGGGCCGGGGCTAAACCGCGCAAGGATTGAAGAAATCATGGAGCAATACAACAGCCAAAAGCTCGATGGTGTTTTGATCGTGCTTTTAGCCTACTCACAGGGGGCATACCTCACGCGTGCGCTGGAAAAGAACCGCCTGCCGCTTGCGCTGGCGGTGGTGCAGCCCGACCAGGAGGTGCTCGACGATTGGGAGGAGCTTGACCTAACTGTTAACCAGGGCATACACGGCGCGCAGGATAACGCAAATGTCATCGTGCGCGGAGGATACGCCTGTGAGTTTTTTGCGGGGAACAGGCATGAGGAGCGCTTCCTTAATTTTGTGGAGGATTTTGCAAAGGCGGCTTACACAAGAACGCGCCTTAAAAGCATGCGAACGGCGATTTTCTCCCGCATGTGCGGCATGGGCGACATTTTAACGGATGATCTTGCTTTTTTCAAAAAGATCGGCCCCGAATCCTGCCACGATACAATAGGCAGCATTTATTCGCGGATGCAAAATGTAACCGAAGCGCAAATAAAGCAACAGATTGAGCTTGACCATGAGCGCTTTGATGTTGACCCGAAGCTCAGCTATTCTTCCCACGCTGTTGCGGTGCGCGAATACTTTGGTTTTAAAAACTACCTTGAAGAGATGGGTTACGATGCCTTTACCGCGCATTTTGACCAGTTTGCCGCCGATGGCCGCTTTAAACAGCTGCCGCTCTACGCCGCATCCAACCTGATGGCCGAGGGTTATGGTTACGCCGCCGAGGGGGATGTGATGTGCGCAAGCATGGTATCTGCCGCGCACGCGATTGGCAACAACGACGCCAACTTTACCGAAATGTATACCATGGATTTTGTTAAAAAGGCCATCATTTTCTGCCATGCGGGTGAGGGCAACTGGGCCACCTGCCGCAGCGACATGCGGCCAAGGCTCATCGACCGCTTCCTTGGTGAAGGTGGGCTTGAAAACCCGCCAACGCATATTTTCACTCCGCAATACGGCCCAGCGACGCTTACATCGCTCGCTTCAATAGAGGGCGGCAAATTCCGGTTGGTGCTGGCAAAGGGTGAGATTTTACCCAAGTCCGACCTGAAGCGCTGCGAGATGCCCTACATATTCTGGCGGCCGGAAAGCGGAATTGAAGCCTGCGTGGAGGGCTGGCTGCAAAATGCGGGCACGCACCACGAGGTTATTAACATTGGTGAAGTTTCGCGCCGCTGGAAAATGCTTGCCAAAATGCTCGATATCGAATATGTTGAGCTATAGCTGATTATGAGGAGCAACTAATGGGCAAAGTCGATCTGCGCGAGGAGCGCCTGCTCGAAGAGCTTAGAGCGCGCGGACAAATGGATTTGAAGGAGATTGCGGAGCTGTTCGGAATTTCGGACTCTACCGCACGCCGCATGTGCGTGGAGCTTGAGCGTAAGGATCTTGCAATACGCACATTTGGCGGCCTTCGTGCGCTGCCCGAAAACGGCGGGATACTCTTTGCGCCCTACTCCTATGCGGATAGTGAAAACGAGCACACAGTGCTCAAGGCAAGAATAGGCCGCCACGCCTGCAAGCTCGTTGAAGAAGGAGATATTCTTTTTCTTTCGGGCGGAACAACCGTGCAGCAGCTTGCGCTTGCGCTTGCAATCCGCATTGAGCAGGAAAAACTAAAGGATATTTTGATACTCACAAACTCCATCGCCTGCGCTGAGGTGCTTGGCCAATGCTGCTCGGTTACATTAACCGGCGGCAAGCTGCGGCCCGAGCGCAGGGATGTCGCAGGCTTTCTTAGCGAGCAAATGGTTAAAAACGCACGCTTTGATAAATGCTTCATTGGTGTTGACGGCATCGACCTTAACCAGGGTGTGATGGCGTTTGATATGGACACGGCTAACCTTGACCGGATGGTGACGCTGCAGTCCGACACAGTATACATACTTGCCGACAGCAGCAAGTTTAGCCGAACGTATTTTACAGCATATGAGTCTTTTTTACCCAGGCATAAACTAATTACGGATGAAAACCTTTCACCGGCGTTAAGGGAGATAGCTTTGCTTAGCGGCATAACGCTTGAGTTTGTGTAGGCGCCTTTTGCGCTATTGCCGCATTTGCTCAATAAGCTCGCGCCAGGCAGCGATTACGCTTTCCTTCCCGGCGCCCGCCCACGAAAAATCATACTCCAAAAAATAAATATCGTTTAAGTCGGGCAGCCCTTCGGGCTGCTCGACATCGTTTCTAACAGAGCGCCTGCCTGCAGTGTCGCTCATGCGCTGCTGGCATTCACGGCTCAAAATAAAATCGATAAACACTGCCGCCTTTTCGGGATGCGGGCAATCCTTCACCATCGCCACACCGTCAGGCACGTTTGACGAGCCATTTTGCGGATAAATCATGCCGATATTTTTAGGATCGCTGCCCACATACACCCATGCAAGCTGCTCAAGCGTTAAGCCCAGCGCATACTCGCCATTTGCAACACCGTGATAAACTGCAGATGAGCTCCCTGTCATTGCAAGGTTAGGGTATAGCTCGCGAATAAAATCCCAGCCATCCGAATAATCCGGATTTTGTGAAACCGCCATTATCATAGTGCACAAAAGCGTGTATGCCGAACCTGAGGAGGAAGGATCCGCCGAGGCGATCATTCCCTCATAGCGCGGATCCAAAAGATCCTGCCAGACAACAGGCAAAGCATCCTGCGCTAAAAGCCGCTTGTTATACATAATGACGGCAGGCTGCTGGGATTCGCCAATCCACAACCCTTGCGGGTCCTTAAACATAGCGGGGATGGCTTCGTCCTCCTGGCTTGTGTAGGGCTGGAAATAAGCCTTGTAGGCTTCAAGCGACTCGGTTGTGCCGCCCCACATAACATCGCATTGCGGGTTTTCAGCTTCCTTTGCGATGCGCTCAAGGCAATCCCCCGTGCCGGCGGAGTACACCTGCACCTCAATGCCCGTGCGCTCCTGAAATTCCTTCACCACCGCGTTGTATTGATCGGCATTGTGCGCAACATACACCGTAACGACGTTTTCCTCCACAGGCAACTTTTGATTGTTGCAGCCGCATAAAACCAAAAGCAAAACAAGCAAAAAAGATATTGTTTTTTTCATTCTTTGCCCTCCTGCGTGCGATATTTGCTGCGAAACTCATGGGGGGTCATCCCCATTGTGCGCTTAAAAACAACAGAAAAGTAGCGCTGATCGTTATAGCCAACCTCCTGCGCCACCTCGTTCACACGCGCACCCACCCGCACAAGCCGCCTGCAAGCCTCAGCCACCCGGTGCTTAATGATATAATCCCCCACCGTACAGCCGCAAACCTCCTTAAAAACCTTGCTCAAATGCCCCTCGCTCATGGAAAGGAAATCGGCAACCTGACTCACGCCGATATTTTGCGCATAGTTTTCTTCGATGTAGGTAACGGCCATCTGCACATATTTTGCCTTTATGCCACCTTCCTCAGGCACATAAGAGCCAAAGGCGGTCAGCTTATCCTGCTCCATGCGCTCCACACGATCATGCAAATCCTCAAGGCGCCTTTGCTCCTCAACCTGTGTTGCCGCGCACTCAAGCGCGCGCACAAGGTCGGCATTTGCAAAGGGTTTAACCAGAAACTCGGTAACGCCAAACCTGATTGCACGCTGTGCAAATTCAAACTCATTATACGCCGAAATGAGTATAAAAAACGCCTTTGAGCCTTCTTCTCTAAGCTTTTCGATCATTTCCAGCCCATCCACCGCGGGCATACGAATGTCGGTAATCACAATATCCGGCTTAAGTTCGCGAATTATGGAAAGGCCGTCGAGCCCGTTATCCGCATCGCCCACCACTTCGCATGAAAGCCCGTGCCAATCGAATGTTAAAATCATCCCCTGCCTAAGCAATGTGGAATCCTCAATTATCACTACGCTATACATTTTCTTCACCCTGCTTTGGTTTAAAGGGCATGCGCGCGTAAACTGTCGTGCCCTCCCCCACCTTGCTCTCAATTTGCAGACCATATTGATTGCCAAAGTAAAGCCTCAGCCGCCTGTGCACATTTGCAAGGCCAATGCTGTCCTCCGGCGTGCCGCTACGAAAAACCTCATCCAGCCTTTTTTGCGAGATTCCGTTGCCATTATCCTCCACGGAAACAGTCAGCAAATCGCCCTGCCTCCAGCCGCGCACACGCACATTTATTGCGCCCCGCTTTTGCTCCACACAATGCACAACCGCGTTTTCAACAAGCGGCTGTATCACAAGGTTAGGCACAAGCGAGCCTAAAAGCTCCGCCTCCACATCAATGCTAGCGGTTAACCTGCCCTCATAGCGTATTCGCTGAATGGCAAGGTAGCTTTCCACAACATTAAGCTCCTCGCCAAGTTCAATCATGTCGCGCTTAAAGTTCATGCCGCTTTTTAGGAGAACGCCCAGCTTTTCAACAATTGTTTCGATTTCGTCATTCATTTTCAGGCGCGCAAGCCACTTTATCGACTCCAGTGTGTTATATAAAAAGTGCGGCGAAATCTGCGCCTGCAGGTTTTTTAGCTCCGCAAGGCGCAGGCGATTCTGGCGCTCAAGGTTTGCAGAAAACTGCGCCTCAAGCTGCTCAACCATGTGGTTAAGGCCGCTTGCCATCATGGCAAACTCATCCTCACGCTCAATATCCACACGGCGATCGAGATCGCCCTGCTCAATAAGCTCCATCGTAGAGCAGATTTCCTGGATAGGCTCGACTATTCCCCACGAAAGCCGCCGCGAAATCCACGCGCAAAACGCCGCCCACACAATCACCAGCAGAATGCTGACTGTTGTCAGCGAAGCATTGCTGCGGGCGGTTAAGGTAACGGGCGCAACGCCCGCAAGGCGTATGCCCGTGCCTTCAAGCAATTTGGTGCTTATTGCAACCTGCTCGCCGAAAATTTTGCCCCTTGCAATATCCCCATCGCCATCGCGCAAAAGCTGGCGATGCTCCCACGGCACAAACACGCTGCGCTGCTCAAAAACCTGATTCAAAATCAAATAGTCGTGCATATCCATCACAAGATACTTGATCGATAAATCCGATGCAGCATTGCCTATTATTATCCTTATTGCCGATTGTGGTATGCTCAAAAAAACATAGCCTAAAATTTCGCCATCCTGCATAACGCGGCTGCCCACAGCAATGCAGGGTTCCTTGCCCCGGCCTTCGATCGTCATCGTATCCGAATAGAAAATAACATGATCCGCGTAGCGCATCGCACGAAGCATACCCCACTCCGGGTCTGCCTGCAGCAGTTCCTCCGGCGGGTTGATTGTGGAAAGAAGTATATCGCCATTTTTATCCGCGATGTAAAGGCTCAAAAGATCGGCTCTGCCCGCAAGAATAAGGTATAGCTTCTGGTTTAGTTTTGTAGTTTGGTTGGCGTTTAGTTCCGGCCTGTATAAAAAAGATAGCAGCTCATCATCGATGCAAAATTGCTCCACACTATCCTGATACTTTTTAAGCTCAGTCTCCAGCAAAACAGATGCGTGATCCGCGCTGCCCGCTAAGTTGGTTCTTATGCCCGCCATGGAGGTTGTGTTTGCATAAACAACCGCAAAACCAACAAGCAGCACAACCGGCAACAGCCCCACGCAAAGAAAATAGGTGAGTAGCCTGCGAAAAACGCTCTGCTTCATTTTCATTGGCAAACGCAAGTGAAGGCTACCCCCTCCCGATAAAATAACGGCATGCGAATAGCTCCAGTATAACACACAAGGCCACCACCGTGTTTATTCACAGCGGCGGCCCCGTGCATTTTAAAGGGTTATACTATTGATACCCGCCCCTTGCTGACCTTATTAAACACAATTAACATTATGACCGCGCTTAGCGTTAGTATCGAGGCCATTGCCGCGGCCGTGCCAAAGCTGTTGCGCGCCACCTCGTTATAGATCGCGACGGACATTGTGATCGTTTTGCCGGTGTAGAGCATTATGCTTGATGAAAGCTCGTTTATAGTTTCGATCCAGCTTAGTATCGCCCCTGAAACTACACCCGGAAGCATAAGCGGAAGCGTAATCTTAAAGAATGTTTTTCCGGGCGATACACCAAGGTTAATAGATGCCTCCTCCACCGAAAGCTCCATTTGCTGCAAAAATCCCGATGCCGAGCGCACAGTGTATGGAATTTTTCGTATTGTGTAGCACAAAATCATGATTATTGCCGTTCCAGCCCAATAAAACGGAGCGCGGTTGAACGCGATAATCAGCGCAAGACCCATTACGGCGCCCGGGATAACATATGGAATCATCAACAGAATATCGATCACACCCGTTGTAAAGCTCCGTTTTCGCACCGTTATATATGCGGTGATTGAACCTATCACCACCATAAACACAATCGCAATCAGCGAGAATGAGTATGTGTTTTTGATTGCGCGCACCATTCGGGTGAATATCATCTGGTAGCTGTTTAAGCTCCAGCCCTCCACAAAGTATGGGCCGTTGCAGTTTTTGAACGATGTCACCACAACTACGATCTGCGGCAGCAGCGCAATAAGCACCACAAGCAGCACCGGCAGAAGCATAACTATCCTTTTACCCCACGAGAGCTTCACGGGGGCCGGTGGACGCATGCAGGTCATGTTATAATTCTTGCGGTTGAGATACCATTTTTGCGCCAGCAGCAGTATCGCGCACAATGCAATTACAATCATGGATACAGCGGATGCAAAGTTTGAGCTTGTGCCAATCTCGCTCATGTATTGTTCATACACAAGCGTTGCCAGCACCTTGTAGTTTTCGCCGATGAGCATGGGTGTGCCAAAGTCTGAAACGGCCGACATAAACACTAGCACGGCGCCCGCAAGAATGGACGGGCTCACCACAGGGAAAGTGACGCTTAGCATCCTGCGCCATTTGGATGCGCCAAGGTTTTCCGCCGCTTCCTCCAAGGAGGAATCGATACTGCCAAGCGCGCTGGAGGTGAACAGATAAACATATGGGAACATTTTGCAGATAAACACGCTCACTATGCCCCACTTGCCATAAATCGTAGGCAGCGTCCAACCAAACCAGTTGTATGCGGCGGTTGTGACCCAGCCGCTGCGGCCAAAGAGCAAAATCCATGAATATGCGCCAATAAACGGCGGGCTCATAAGCGAAAGTATGATGAGCATATTCAATATTCTTTTGCACTTAAAATCATATCGCGAAAGCACGTATGCAATCCAAACGCCAAGAACAACGGAAATCACAGTTGTCCACCCGGCAACAAACATCGTGTTTTCCAGCACATTAAAATAGTATTGGTGGCTAAAGAATTTACCAAAGTTTTCAAATGTAAATTCACCAAATTTGTTTGTTACGCTCCTGAACACTATTGTTGAAAGCGGCCAGACAATCGACAGAAGAATAACCACAAAGATTATAATCTTCATGAGCGACCAAATGTCTCTTGGTTTTTTATCCAAACCTTTCGTTTTCATAAATAACCTCCTCAACCGCCAAAGTCGGATATAACTTCTTCGGTTTTGGGATCGATCAGGCTTATTGCCTTAGGATCAAAACGCAGGTGAACCTTTTGCCCATCAGGGCGTACGGAGCCGACATCCTTCGTGTATTCATTAAGCTGAAGCGTTTGCCCGCTTTCGGTGAGTATTTCATACTCAACAAAGTCCCCCAGGAAGGTGGAAATTGTGATTTCCCCGGGGATGCCCTCCCCATCCGAGAAAAACAGCTGCTCAGGCCGCCCTGCAATAACTGCCGGGCCATCTATCGGGCGTTTTGTTTTGACTTTAACACCATAATCTGAGCTTATGCGCAAAGTCGTCTCACTACCCTCGGTTTTTGCCTCGCAATCAATAAAGTTGGATGTGCCTATAAAACCCGCCACAAAACGATTTGCCGGGCGGCGATAGACTTCCTCAGGCGAACCCACCTGCATTATGTGGCCATCCTTCATGACCGCAATGCGGTCGGAAACCGCCAGCGCCTCTTCCTGATCGTGCGTGACATAAATTGTGGTTATACCCAGAGTGCGCTGGAGCTTTTTGATTGTTGTGCGCATTTGCACGCGCAGCTTGGCATCCAGATTTGAAAGCGGCTCATCCATCAGCAGCACGCGCGGTTCGATTACAAACGCGCGCGCCAGCGCGACGCGCTGCTGCTGGCCGCCCGACAGCTCCGATGGTTTCCTATCCTTAAGCGGGGCGATCTGCACCATTTCGAGCGCTTCTTCCGTGCGCCTTTCGATTTCCGGGCGCGGAACCTTTTTGGCCTTGAGGCCGTAGGCGATGTTTTCCTTAACGGTCATATGCGGGAATATGGCGTAGTTTTGGAAAACCATGCCGATATCTCTTTTGTGGGCGGGCACATTGTTTATCACGCTGCCTGAAAACGCGATTTCTCCCCCATCCATCTTATTAAAGCCCGCAATCGCACGCAGCAGCGTTGTTTTGCCGCAGCCGGACGGGCCTAGCAGGGTAAAGAATTCTCCCTGGTTGATTTCAATAGAAATTTTATCAACGGCGGTAAAATCACCGAATTTTTTTATGACTTCACGAATACTAACGGTATGACTCATTTGAAAGCCCCCATTCCTAGAGCAATCCTCACGGATTATAAATTGAACTTTATTGTTTAGAAGGGCGGGGCCGGAACATACGGCCCCGCCAAGATAGAGTTGCTTTTTACGCCCTATTTATCAGCTACTGCACTGCAACAACATTAACTTCGATGCCCTCCCACTTGGCAACGGCAGCTTCTTTGCCGGCGCCCCAGCAGGCAAAATCGTAATTGATGAAGTAGATGTCGTCAAGCTTCGGCAGCGCATCGGGCTGAGCCATGTCGTTGCGCACCGTGCGGCGGCCGTGATCGTCGCTCATAAGCTGCTGCACCTCAGTCGTGAGCAGGAAGTTCATGAACAATTCGGCGTTTTCGGGATTCTTGCAATCCTTAATCATGGCAAAGCCATCAGGAACGTTTGTGGAACCATCCTCAGGGTAGATCATGCCAAGATCGGCATTATCCTTAACATAGACCCATGCAAGCTGCTCAAGCGTCAGGCCCAAAGAGTATTCGCCATTAGCAACACCCTTGTAAACCGAGGACGATCCGCCGGAGAGAATGATGTTTTTGGCAATGTTCTGGAAATTCTCCCAGCCATCGGCATAGTCCGCCGCGGTGGAGGTCGCCTGCACGATGTTGCACATGAGCGTGTATGCCGAGCCGGAGGAGCCGGGGTTCGCTGAGGCAATTTTGCCTTCCCATTTTGCATCCAGAAGGTCGGTCCACAGCTTGGGCGCTTCATCCTCTGAAACGAGGTTCTTGTTGTACATAATCACGGCGGGCTGCTGGGATTCACCTGTCCACAAACGATCGGGATCCTTGAACATTTCATCGATGAACGCATCATACTCGCTTGTGAAAGGCTGGAAATACTGCTTGTAAGCTTCAAGAGATTCTGTCGTGCCGCCCCACATAACATCGCACTGGGGATTGTTTGATTCCGCCGCGATGCGCTGCAGGCAGTCGCCAGTTCCTGCGGAAACCACCAGAACTTCAACATCAGGATAAACAGCGTTGAACATTTCGATAACCGCGTTGTATTGCTCCGCATTATGCGCAACATACACTGAAACCTCACCTTCGTGCTTTACAGGCTCCGGCTCGGGCTCAGGCGCGGGCGCAACGGGTTCCGGGGCAGAAACATCAGGGGCTGAGGGTGTGTCGTTTGTTGTGGGCGCAGGCTGCTTTGTGCAGGCAGCAAGTGCAAAGCACATAACCAAGGCCAGGCAAATTGAGATCCATTTCTTCATGACATGATCCTCCCTTTTTGAAATTGTAGGTATAGACGTGTAGACATAGAACCATTCTCTGTTAATAGAATACAGCAACCCGCGCATGTGAAACAATGTGGCTGTTCCCGCATTTTGTTCAATATTCTCGCATGTTTTGCATATGCAAAAACTCCCCCGGCGTCACGCCGGGGGAGTGTTTTAGTGTTATTTCAGTTATTCAGGTTATTCTTCCTCGTCCTCAGGGATGATTTTTTTGTTGCAAGCGGGGCAGATCAGGCTATCCTTCGCCAGCATGTCCTCATCAAAATAGACGATTTCATCACAATGCGGGCACATGACTTCAACAAAATCCATGTCGTCATCATCGTCATATTCTTCATCGCAGCAATCCCAAAGATCATCCACCTCATCCTGAAGCAGTTCCATATCCTCGCAAATGTCCATGACGGTTTCATCGATATCGTCAATGGCCATCGCATGATCCTCAAGCGTGTCGATTACCGCGTTAAGCGCGTCGGCAATCGCGTTATAAAGCTTCTTTTGCGACTCATCCGCAACATTTTGCCCTTCGATCAAACCACGCAGGTATGCAACTTTTTCAATCGCCTGTTTCATTTTTGTTTCCTTTCGGCGCTTAAACGCGCTCCATGTATTCACCCGTGCGGGTATCCACACGGATGCGGTCGCCCTCGTTTACAAACAGGGGCACATTGATTTTGTAGCCGGTTTCCAGCGTTGCGGGTTTTGTTGCGCCGGTGGCGGTGTCGCCGCGCACGCCGGGTTCAGTTTCTGAAATGGTGAGCTCAACAAAGTTGGGCGCTTCCACCGAAAAGGGGCTGCCCTTAAAAAAGCGCACCTTAACGTTTTCGTTTTCAACGATAAAGTTGATTGATTCTTCCACCTGGTTAAAGTTAAGCGGAAGCTGCTCGTAGGTTTCGGTATCCATAAAGTAATAGAGCTCGCCATCGGAATAGAGGTACTGCATCTCTTTTGTTTCAATGTGCGCTTTTGGATATTTGTCGGATGGGTTGAATGTGCGCTCGAGCACGGCGCCCGTCATAACGTTTTTTAATCTCGTGCGAACAAAGGCAGCGCCCTTTCCCGGTTTAACGTGCTGAAAATCAGCAATCGACCAGACCTGTCCTTCAATTTCAACCGTAACACCCTTGCGAAAGTCGCCCGCCATTATCATAATCATATTCCTCCAACAAAATTATTTTAACCGTCTTCTCCAATGGATATGATTTCCCACTCCGCAAAAAACAAGCATAATAAAAAATCGTTATGATTTTACCATATTAACGTGCATTTGAACAGTCTTTTAGCCGAAATATGGGAGTATCAGTTCATCCGCGCTCACTTGCGAAGCAGCAATTTGCCAAATTTTATCCGTTAGGCAACCCGCCAGGAAGTATATCACCCTGATTAACAATCCGCAAGCGCAGAATACCCGCCTGCTCTAAACAGCATATATAGTAAGCATACACACCCATATTTAGCTGTTTTTTTTCGGTTCGCCGTTTGACAATACAACCCCTATTGTAGTATGATACATAAGTAATGAAAACGTTTACGTTGCACTTTTTACCGTGAAGCTTTTGCTTCATTTTTATGCTTGGCGATGGCACACGCAGGCGCTTTTACCCGCGTATGTACATAGATTTAACAACCATCAGGAGGAAGCTGCACATGACGAAGTTTTCCACATTCATTTTGGGCCAGCCTTCGCTGGACATCAACACCGATTTTGACGGCACAACGATCCGCGCGATTGGCGGCGCGGTAATCTACTCAGGCTACGCTGCCTCCGCAATGGGCCATAAAACCGCCGTTTTACCCAAGGCTGCGGATGATATGGATATGAACGACGCGTTTAAGGACGCTAAAAACGTAACTGTGTTTCCGCTTGCAAGCAAAACCTCCACATCAATATCCAACGTTTATCACACGGCGGATCGTGAACGCCGCACATGCAAGGCAATCAGCAGCATCGAACCCTACCGCGTTGAAGAAATCCCGGATGTGGATGCTGATATTTATCATGTTGCAGGGCTCATGGTGGGCGACCTTAACGAGAGCATAATCGAGCACGCAAGCAAAAAAGCAATGTCCGCAGTTGATGTGCAGTGCCTGCTGCGCCGCAACGAAAATGGAGAAATGGTTTTTCGCGATTGGGACCGCAAAAAAGAAATTCTACCGCTCATACACTTCCTTAAAACCGATGCTGCGGAAGCTGAAATACTCACCGGCCTGACAGACCGCGCCGCCGCTGCCAAGCAGCTGTATGACTGGGGCTCGAAAGAAATTATGATTACCCACAACAGCGAAGTGCTTGTGTACGATGGTAAAGAGATTTACACACAGCCGCTTGTTCCGCGCAGCCTTTCCGGCAGAACCGGCCGTGGCGACACATGCTTTTCAGGCTACATCACCGAGCGTCTCAGCGCCTCCATTCCTGAAGCGCTGCGCCTTGCGGCCGCACTCGTTTCACTCAAGATGGAAATCCCCGGCCCCTTTAAGGGGACACGCGCGGATGTTGAAAGCTACATTGCGGAGTTCTATAACTAGCATCAAAAAGTGCTGCGGTTTTTATAAAAATTAGGCGGAGTATATTCTCCGCCTTTAATGAATATATCGCTATTTCGAATATATCGCTATTCCAATGAATATACCGCTTTGAGGAGGGCGGGCAATATGACGTATGAGTTTTTCGATTCGCTGGGTTTGCAGCAGCTGACAGAGCAGGCGGTTGTATTCCGCATTATACTGGCCACCGTGTTTGGTGGGCTTTTGGGCTGGGAGCGCACACGCAAGCGCCGTGCGGCGGGTTTTCGCACATACATGCTTGTGTGCATTGGCGCGACAGTCGTTATGATGACCGGTCAATTCATTTTTGAGCACATAAGCACAACTGCAGACCCTGCGCGCCTTGGTGCGCAGGTTATAAGCGGCATTGGCTTTTTAGGCGCCGGCACAATAATAGTGACGGGCGCGCACCAGATAAAGGGGCTAACAACAGCGGCGGGGCTTTGGTCCTCCGCGTGCATGGGCATCGCGCTGGGTATTGGTTTTTATTGGGCAGCCTTTGTGATGGTAATTGTGATGCTGCTCGTTATGACAATATTCGATTGGCTGCAAAACCGCTGGATTTCAAAATCCAACAGAATTCGCCTGCATGTAATATTCGATAACATTCAAAGCATCACATGCTTTTTGGAGCTTGCAAAAGAAAACCACATACAGGTTGACGATTTTGAAACCACACGCTCCCCAACAGGCGCCGGTGCAGCAGTGCTGTTTATGCTTCGCTTTCAGGAGAAAAAGTCGCATGGCGAGATTATCGAAATGGTTCGCCATTGCGAGGGTTTAATCTCCATCGAAGAAATTTAAAACATCGGGAATTATGTTTTAGAGGTGGCCTATGCGCATCCACATCATTTGCAACGATATTGCACAAACGGATAGCTTAACTGCCGAGCACGGCTTTAGCGCTGTTGTTGAGTGTAACGGCCACCGTGTATTGTTCGATACGGGCGATACCGACGTTTTTTTGAAAAACGCAAAGGCCATGGGTCTCTCACTGGACAACATAAATTCAGTTGTGTTATCACACGCGCATTACGATCATAGCGGTGGGCTTTTAGAATTCTGCGGGCAAGCAAAAAATGATTATTCACTCTTTCTCAGCCAACATTTTTTCACGCCAAAGTATTGGCTGGAGGATGGCGCTTACACATATGTTGGCAACAATTTTACGCCCGAGCTTCTAGCAAAACGCCGCATTCCCTTTAAGCTTGTTGCTGGGGGATTATATCCGCTGCCAAACACGCAAAATATGTATCTGCAATCGGGCTATTCGCTCAAAACATCGTTTGAGCAACCCACGGATAAGGCCATGGCGTATGTATGCGGAAAAATGCAGCGCGATTATTTCCTTGAGGAAATGTCGCTGATAGTTGATACAAGCGAAGGGCTGGTCGTAATCAGCGGATGCAGCCACCTGGGTGTGGTGAACATTTGTGAGCAGGCATCGCTTGCGCTGAATAAGCCTGTGTGCGCAATGATTGGCGGCACACATCTTATTGACGCAAACAAGGCGCAGCTTGATAAGACGATTGCTTACTTTAACGCGCACTGTGAAATCAAAACACTTGCCGCGATGCATTGCACTGGCGAGGATGCCCTAAAAACGCTGGAGGCGGAATGCACGGCATTTTTTAAGGCAGGGGTGGGCAGCACGCTGGAGTTTAAGGACTAACTTCTCACCGTAAGCGAATTTTTAGTTTGCCGCCAAATAAAACTATGCACAAAAACGGCCGCCGCAAAAAACAACACAGATACCAAACCAAGCGTTGAATCTATGAGGGATTTGCCGAGCAATAAATTCGGCAAATCCTTCTTCATTGCAAACAGCTTAACAAAACTTAGTCGCAGGTTTTTTAAGGGCTGGGCATATTGCCCCGCGCCTTGCCCGCTTGCAGGCAGCACACCAACCGGCAGGTTGTTTATGGTTGTAAAAATCAGCGTGCAAAACAAGGCTGCAAATGTGAATGCCACAACACCATAACGCAAAGGGTAACCCGATGTGCGGCGAAGCTGGAAGCCCACAAGCACAAGCTCAAGCAAAAGTATGCCTAATGTCGGCAAAGCTGTGAGCAAGCCTGACATTTGCGAATAGAACTCAGGCTGCATGGCCGATAACTGCAAGCCGTGCCGCAAAGCGAACTCGTTTTTATTCTCCTGCCCACGTTTGGCCACATTAAAAAGCGCTATGTGTCCTGTGGCGCGCAAAAGCACCGTACCCTCGGCTGCATCGCACACTGCGCGCACGGTGTATTCCTGCCCGTTTATACGCAATGTGTTTCCCACAGCGTTTGTTGTTTTAAACAGTTCTGCTGCAAGGCTTTTATCAATCAGGCAGCCCTTTTCATCATCATTTGCAAGCGTTTGTGCCGCCGGCAGCACCAGCCTTGTGTCGCCCTTAACAAAAAGCACATTTGCTGTGCTGCTGCGCCTGGTTACAGGATCATCAACCGATAAGCCATCCTGCTGAACCCAGAGCGCAAAGTCACTGGGATTTAACGCACGCTGCTCGGTTTTTTGCATTGAATAGTACATATCGGCGTTAAGCTCATTTTGTGATTGATAAAATACTAAATCCTGCTGCACCCTTAAACTATTCTCTGCGTTTTTTGCCAGTGACCAGCATAAAACCGACATAAGCAGCAGCAGCGCTGCGAGCATAAACCCAAGCGCAGTGCGTAAGTTTTGCGATAACCGCCCGCTCATTGTGTTGCTCCCCTTTCAAGGTTCAGCTTATCCCCATCGCTTATAAGCCTGCTGCTTTTGATGATTACCTGCTGCTGCGCCAATTCCGGCGCGAGCACAGCAGCATAACTTTCGTTGCTTTCAAGCAGCACAACATCCACACGCTGGGCAAAATACTCATTTTTGCCCAGCGCCTTTTTAACCTCGCGCACACAAAACACATAGTATTCGCCATTTTCCTGATAGAGCGCGTCAAGAGGAATGCAGCAATCATACTCGATGCTGCTTTTTATTATCATCGCCTCTGCTTCAAAACCCAAAGCACCTTTTCCCGCTGGGAGCTCTGCTGCAAAACAATAGCTTTTTTCATCCGTTTGCGAAGGTTCCACAGCCGCAAGCGTGGTGGTAATAAGCTCGTTTGTATCGAGAATTTTGATCTGAATTTGATCGCCAACCACTGCATAGTTTGCCTGCTCACGGTTAAGCTCACCCTCAAAAAGTATGCTCTGCGCCTCGTTTATAAAAAGCGCCGCCTCGCCATCCGTCAATCGGCCGACAGATGCGCCAACTGTGGTAATCACGCCATCGCATGGCGCGCACAGCTCCCCGCCTGAAGTAAGCTGCTTTTCAAGCGTGTTTAGCTCCTGCTTAAGCTGATTATAGTCAAAGCTTGCAAGCTCAACGGACTCGCTTGTATCCTCAATGCGCTTTGCATCATAAATCGATCTTTCGTATTGCAAAACCAGCAGAGCTCTATTAAGCTGCGCCTGATCCACCGCAAATTCCTTGGCCTTTATTGTTTCTTCATTCGCCTGAGCCAACTCGTGGCTAAAATCGGCTGTGCCCCATAAAGTGCGTGTGTAATCGTTGCTCAGCCTGAGCGCACTTTTTAGCTCGGCATTCGCCTTGCTGATTTCATAGTCCGCCTCCTCAAGCGCAAGCGCATAATCCTGTTGAAGGCGCTTAACTTCAAGCCGCGCCTGTTCCTCAAGCTTTTGCGCATTTTCTTCCAAAGCGTCCAGCTCAGCTTTCTTGCGGTTTAGCTGCGCCCGCTTATCCGCCACAACATCCTCAAGCGCCTTAGCGTCAAGCTTCATCAGCACATCGCCCTTATTAACGGTGCTGCCCGTTTGCACAAGAACCTCCTGAACCAATAAACCATCTATCGCCGCAATGGGGATATCCCCATCAGTTGTGAGTTTCCCTTCAACCGGAATAACATGCTCGATAGTTGCGCGTTTAGGCTCCACCGCCTGCGCGTTAACTGTTGCACGTTTATCTACAGCACCGGCGACTAACACACACATGATTAACAGGAACAAAAACCAGGCAGACCAACGAAGCACACGGCCTTTGGGGCTATCCCACTTTTCCCGTACGATTTGATGATCAAAAGCACTCTTGATTTCTTCCATAACTGCTCCTTTTCAGGCGCCACGCAAGTGTCGCCCATGCCGCTGAATTTTTCATTAAAATCACCCAAAAATAGAAGCGGCTTGCAATAGTATGCGCTGATATACATAAAATACATACATCATTTTTGTTCCAAAACATAACAAAAAAACCACAGTATATACAATGGTTTTTTTATCCTATGGCATTGCCGTGCAAAGTGGTGGTTGACCTATGCCCCGGGAAATAATTCCTGCGCCTGCCTTTGTGGTTCCAAATTCCGCGCTATTCGACAGGCTTTAGCGGGGCAAGCGGCGCTAATGTGTAGCTAAGCTTATCAAGCGATGTGTCGGCATCAATCTGCGCATAAATTAGCGTGCTGCCCGAGGGAATTTCATTTTCGACCTCGCCCACCTTTAATTGCGCGTGTGCTATTCTTGTGCCATTGTTGTCGTAATAAGAGATTTCGAATGTCCCAATCAGTATTTCGGGGTAGCTGTTCAGGCAAGCCCCATCCAGCATTGTAATATCATCGTATTCATAAATACGCATGTTTTCAAAGGATATGTAGCGCAAAAAATGGGTGTCTGCATCATAAATCTCATTCCCATTTTTGTCACGCTCCGGTTCCTGGGTAATGCTCTGCACAATCGCCGGCGGAGTAGGCGTGGGGGTTGGCGCCGGCGTGCTTTCGCCCGAAAGCGTGGGCCGCTGGCTTACACAGCCCGCGCTCAGCAGCACCAAAAGGCAAAGTGCAAAAGCAAAAAACCTTCGCATAGCTTATTTTCTCCCCTCTCGCAACAAAGCCTGCTTAAGATCATACAGCTTATCAGAAAGATCGACCTTATACACATGCGGGTTAAGCACACGTTTGTATTCTTCCCACATGGTGGAAAGCTCCTGCTTGGCATACGCGCTGATTTCGTGAACGTCCGGTGTTTTATACACCTGCTTGCCATCGATAAACACGGGCACAAGCAGCTCACGGGCGGTAAAATCCGTCAGCTCCATGGTTTTCCATGTTTGTCCGGGATCAAATATTCTAAGCGGCTTGCTCTCATCGATCTGCTCATCAAAAAGTGTCATCAAATCCGCAATCGCCTTGCCGTTTTTCTTTTTATAAAGGCGATAGACCTTTTTGTAGCCCGGGTTTGTTATTTTGCCGGAATTATCGCTCAGCTTCATTGCGGGAATCATTTTCCCATCACGAATTACGGCTGAAAGTTTATATACTCCGCCAAGCGCCGGTTGATCGCTGGATGTGATCATACGTGTGCCAACGCCCCAAAAATCGATCTTTGCGCCCTGAGCTTTAAGGTCGCGGATGACCATTTCGTCAAGATCGCTGGATGCAAAAATTTTCGCATCCGGGTATCCGGCATCATCGAGCATACGCCGCGCTTTTTTTGAAAGATACGCAAGGTCGCCTGAATCAAGGCGTATGCCCATAGGTTCGTATCCCGCTTCGCGCAGCTCATTAAACACTGTGATCGCGTTTGGCACACCCGAAGCGAGGGTATCGTAAGTATCAACAAGCAGCAGGCAACTATCCGGGAATGTGTGCGCATAAGCACGAAACGCGCTCACCTCATCCTCAAAGCTCATAACCCAGCTGTGCGCATGCGTGCCTTTTACGGGGATATCAAAAATCTGCCCTGCCAGCACATTGCTTGTGCCTGTGCAGCCGCCAATCACCGCCGCGCGCGCACCATAAACCCCCGCATCAGGGCCCTGCGCACGCCTGAGGCCAAACTCAATTACAGCATCGCCATTGGCGGCATAAACCACACGGCTCGCCTTTGAGGCAATGAGCGTCTGGTGGTTAACAAGCGTCAAAAGCGCCGTTTCAATAAGCTGCGCTTCCATAATGGGCGCTTTAACACGCAGCAGCGGCTCAAACGGGAAAACGAGCGTACCCTCGGGCATTGCATGCAGCTCGCCAGTAAATGTCATTTTGCGAAGGTAGGCGAGAAAATCCTCATCAAACAGGTTTAGAGAGCGCAGATATTCAATATCCTCAGCGCTAAAATGCAGATTGTTTATGTATTCGATAACACTTTCAAGCCCGGCGGCAACAGCATAAGCGCTGTTTTCGCGATTTTCGCGAAAGAAAAGATCGAATATGGCGATATCATCCCGCATACCCTGCGTGAAATAACCATACATCATCGTAAGCTGGTAAAGGTCTGTCATGAGCGTCAGGTTACGCATTTTCCTCCTCCTGCTGCTCATCTTCTTTTAGTGGCACCTGAGCCACCTCATTTTCCTCTTTTCCATCATCCATGGTTTCTTCATGAGCTTCTTCTTGTTCCACTTCTTCTTCAGGCTCATCAACAAACTCAAATTCTTCCTCGTAATCCTGCGCGTACTCTTCCTCGCCAGCGTCCGCCTCTTCCGCGTGCGTCTCTTCGTGCCAAGCGCCGGACTGAGCCTTTTGCTCAAACAATGGCTCGCCCTGCACAAAATCATCCTCCAGCATTTCGCCCGCATATGGCTCCGGCGCGGGCGCGGGCCAAATAAGCCTGCCCAGCTGCTTTTCCTTTATGCGCCGAACTATAAAAAACGCAAGTATGGCGACAAACAACAGCCCGCTCAAAAGCTGCGAAACGCGTATGCTGCCCCACATGAGGCTATCCCCGCGCAAGCCTTCCACAAAAACGCGCTCGGCGCTATAGAGCATCACAAACCAAAGGAACACATCGCCATCGTGCTTGGCGCGCTTGCGTAAAACGAACCACAAAAACGCAAAAGCGAGCAAGCACCACATCGACTCATAAAAAAACGTGGCCATGTGAAACTCATATGGGCAGTAGTTGGGGAAAACATAATTCAAGCCATTGCCTGCGTGCACAAACTCGTGCGCACGATCAATACGCACCGCAAATGGGAACCACAGCATATCCGGATTGGTCACGGGCAGGCCAAATGCCTCCTGGTTAAAAAAGTTGCCCCAGCGGCCAAGCGCCTGAGCAAGCAGCACGCCCGGCGCGATAACATCCGCAAGCTTAAGGAAGCTGATCTTTTTAACCTTGGCATATATGAGCATCCCGATTATGCCGCCGATTATGCCGCCAAATATAGCAAGGCCGCCCTCCCAAATATAAAGCATGGAAATCGGGTTGGCGGCATATTGCTCCCACGCGAAAATTACATAATAAAGCCTCGCGCCCACCACGCCGCTTGGAATTAGCACAAGGCAAAGATCCAAAAGCGTATCCTCGTGCATATTCTTGCGCTTTGCCTCGCGCATTGAAAGAAGCACAGCAAGCACTATTCCCGCTGCGATCAATATTCCATACCAATAAATCGGCCAACCAAATATTTCAAATGCGACCGGATCAGGATTTTTCATTAACATAACCTCCGTAGAACGGGCGGCAAACCACCCTTCGCGTTTTGCTATTTGCTATTATACTCCATCCCCTCAATTGAGGAAAGCCCATTTCATTGCCTAAATTACGCTCAGCGCCTGCTTCGTTTGTTTTTACCCTTTGCTTTTGCAAGTGTTGGTTTTTTGCCGGTTTCATTTGCCCTATCCCGCTCAGGTGGCACAAGCGCGTTTTTATGGAAGCCGATTAAATCCTCGCGCCCCGCCTCCAGCAATGCTTCACGCACCTTTTTATGGTTACGCGGCATAAAAAACTGCATCAGCGCACGCTGCATTTCACGCTCGCGCGCCGTGCACGCAACATAAACTGGCCGCATAGTGCGCGGGTCAAGCCCTGTGTGATACATGCAGGTCGAAAGTGTGCCCGGCGTGGGGTAAAAATCCTGCACCTGCTCGGGCCGCTGGCCGCTTTTTTTAAGGTATTCGGCAAGCGCAATCGCAGCATTAAGATCGCAGCCCGGATGCGATGAAATAAAGTATGGCACGATAAACTGCTCGAGCCCCATATCCGCACAAAGCTTTTTATAGCGGTCCACAAACTTATCATATAACCCATGCGCGGGTTTGTTCATGTAATACAGTACACGATCATCCACATGCTCCGGCGCAACCTTAAGCCGCCCGCTCACATGGTGGCGCACAAGCTCACGAATGAAAGTGCCATCCTTATCGTAAAGCGCATAATCATAACGCACGCCTGAGCGCACGAACACCTTTTTAACATTGGGAAGCGCACGCAGCTTCCTCAAAAGCGCAACATAATCTTTGTGATCCACATTAAGCCTGGCGCACTTTTCATAACCTATGCATTGCTTGCTTTTGCAGGTTCCCTCTTTTTGCTGCTTTTCACATGCCGGTGCGCGGAAATTGGCGGTTGGCCCACCGACATCGTGAATGTATCCCTTGTAGTTTGGCAGCGTTGTTAAAAGCTTTGCTTCCTCAACAAGCGATTTATGGCTGCGTGCCTGCACAACACGACCCTGATGAAATGTCAGTGCGCAAAACGAGCACGCGCCAAAGCATCCCCTGCAGGATGTGAGCGAAAACTCCACCTCACTTAGCGCCGGGATTTCTTCTTTATAGCTAAAATGCGGCCTGCGGGTATAGTTAAGCTCATACACCTCATCAAGCTTTTTTTGTGAAAGTGGCGATGCAGGCGGATTAACAACAACATAACCCTTTTCATGCGGCTGAACAAGGCGCTTGCCCCTGATAGCATCCTGCTCCTGATATTGCTCTAAAAACGCCTGTGCGTAAATGCGCTTATCGTTAGCGACCTCGGTGTATGAGGGGATTAGACTGTATTCATACACCTGCTCGAGCGTGGATGTATGATAAGCCGTGCCAGCAACATATGTGATCTGCGAAGCAGGCAGGCCGGATGAAAGTGCATCCGCCACCTCCACGATGGGGTTTTCGCCCATTCCATAAACTAAAATGTCCGCCCCCGAATCGACCAGAATGGAATGGCGCACGGCATCATCCCAATAGTCATAATGCGCAAAACGGCGAAGGCTTGCCTCAAGCCCGCCAAGCACCACCGGCAGGCCACGAAATGCCTCCTTGCAGCGGTTCGAGTAAACGATTGCCGCACGATCCGGCCTGAGGCCCGCCTTGCCGGATGGCGAATAAACATCCTCCTTGCGCCTGTGGCGCGAGGAGGAAAAGTGGTTAACCATAGAATCAAGATTGCCTGATGTAACAAGAAAAGCAAGCCGGGGCCTGCCAAGCGCACGAAAAGCCTCCGCACTTTTCCAATCCGGCTGGGCGATAATGCCAACGCTATAACCCGCCGCTTGCAAAACCCTGCCTATTACTGCTGCGCCAAACGTGGGGTGATCCACATAAGCATCACCTGTGACCAGCACAAAATCCGGTTGTTCAATACCTTTTAACTCAAGCTCTTTTATGGACATGGGCAAAGGGCATATGTTTTTTGAACACATGCCCTTACTTTAACCTATTGCTCCTTTTTTTGCAAACCGCATTTGCAGCTATTCCTTAAATATGTATATCCCCCCGCTTGCGCTGCTAAGGTCAAGCTGCGCTGCGCCATTTTTATACCTCGCTACCTTTTTTCCAGGCATTTCAACGGCAAAATCACATTTGAAGCTTCCGCTTGCGTTGGAGTAGTAGGCGGTAAAGCCATCGTTTTCCGGCAATGAGACATAAATGGAGCCGCTTACATTTTCCACAGATAGATCACGCACATCCGCGCCGGGCGCCACGCGCACCGTGCCTGAAATGCTTTCGACATCAACATTGCTTAACTCGCTGTTTGTAATTTCCACATTTCCGCTCACATTCTCAAGATCGAGATAGTTGGCGTAAATGCCATCCATTTTGATTGAGCCGGAAACGCTTTCGATATCTATTGAGCCCGTGGATACATTATCGATATTCATGCCGCCGGACACAGAGCTTATATCCACTTCGCTTTTTGCGTTCACATCGGCTACGCGCACGGTGCCGGATATTGACTCCACCGTCAGCCGCTCCAGATCGATCCCCTCAGGCAGGGTAAGCGTGAGGTTTTTCCCAAACCCGCGGCTGATGCCCTTAAATGTTATTTTGGATTTGCAGTATTGTATAATCAGCGTATCGCCATTTACGTAGTAGCGCATCTGATAATCGGGATCCAATGTTCGGCTATAGCTTTCGCTAAAGTCGATTGTGCTTGTGTCACCAACGGATACATTCACATCCCCGGAGATCCAGAAAACCTCAACCTTTTTTATGTTGCCCGCCGCTATGTTTGCGCCGCCCACAACATATTTTTCGGAGTCTGAGTAATAATCGCCAACAATCGCCTCTTCAAGCCCGCCCCAGTTAATGTTGCGCCAAGGCCTTGCGATGTTGTTAAAACCGCCGGAAATCGCCACCACCATTATGCCCACAAGCATCAGCGCCACAAGCGACCATATGATTATGCGGGCAATTACAGATTTGTTGGATTTCATTGGCCTTCCTCCTTTTTGTAGTCAAAAACAGCCTCAATAATGTTGGTCGCCGCCACAGCTATGAGGAATATGACCCAAGTAATTCCCCATGCCGATGTCCAAAATGAGATCATTATGTAAAGCACCACAGTCAGCGTCCACACGGCTGTTTTGATCGATTTAAGCAGCTGCATGCGGTCGTTGTTTTGCGAACGCCACTGCTTAAAATCATCAACCATAACACCTGTATCCGCCCTTTTTCCGCCCGAACCATTCTGGCGGGAGTAAATCATAAGCCCGGTTGCCGCCGCAATCATAATAAACATGAGCGCGGCGCCCAAGCGGCCATCGAACACAATTGTCGGCACTATGCAGCAGATATACATCGCGACCGCGATGGAGCGAAGCAGCGATGTGTGCTGGCGCTTTTGATACAGGCTTTCGCTATACCCATCATGCGCACCTGAGCGCTTTAGCTCATCCACCAATTCGCTGATATCCCCCACGCTTGCCGCGGCGATATTGTATGCGGCCTCGGGCGTTTTGCCCTGCGCCAAAAGATCCTCATATTTTTCGATTAGGTTTTGCAGAATTTCTTCTTTTATTTCCACTGTTTTTCTGGTCAAAGGGGCTTCTTCAAAAAGCATATCGATGTGCTCGCGCAACTTTTCATTCATATCTGACTACCTCCATCGGTAATTAGTCTGTCGATCAAAACCTTTGCCGTGTTCCATTCCTCGCTGCGGATAAGATATTCTCTTCGCCCGTGCGGGGTAATCGCATAGTAGCGCCTGCGTGCGCCGCTGTTTTCATCCCCCCAGTAGGATGATATGCATCCGGATTCTTCCAGCCGCTTAAACGCGGTGTAGAGCGTTGCTTCCTTCAGCTCGTATTTATGATCCGTCTTGGCTTGTATGGCTTTGTTTATTTTGTAGCCATAACTGTCCTGTTCTAAAAGCTGCGCCAGAATTATTGTTTCTGTATGTCCTCTTATAAGGTCTGCTGTGATGGACACTGCAACTCCTCCTTTCCAACATTACTTATCTCATGAGTTCGGTTATATTGTAATTCACGTTACCTCGCCTGTCAAGGTATATTTTAAAAATATATATTGGGACAGGCAATATATATTTTGCGCACAAAAAAACCGCGGCTCTGCCGCGGTTTAAGGCTGTTAAGGGTCTCTATCTTAGGGGATTATTAAGGGGTCACAGCCCCTTAATGTTTAATCTGTGGGCAAGCGCGACATGCGCGTGCGCAGCCCACTCCTTAGAGCATTTGCTGTCCGTGAGGCGTAGCCGAACAAGCAAATGTGGTGTTTCTCAAAAAAGTGAGGTGCGGCAAAGCCGCCGCACTTTTTTGAAACCTAAAACCTGGTTTTATCAATCCACAATCCCAGTGCAGGGTTGGGGATGAAGTAAATCTCCTCACCATCCGGCAAGGTGTTCCAGCCGTAATCGAGCGTTTCCGGATTATAGCGCGCTGCCATCTCATCATAGTCGGCAGGCTCGAACTTCACCTGGGCGATTTCCTCTTTTGTGATTTGCTTAACGGCATAAGTGATTTTGAAGCGTCCATCGGACGAGCCATGAATCAAATGCGCCGCTGCGCCCATGTTCTGCCGGATATCCTCATTTTCCGGGTTGTTAAACAGCTCCAGCACATTAAGCCTGCCGCAATAACCGTATTTACGGATGAGCTTATCCACCTGCGCATCCTCACCAAACTTTGTTACGCCTGGTGCGAGCACGATTAGCTCGCCGCCATCCGCCACGGCCATACGCGTGCGATAAATGGATTTGTTGCCAAGCCAAGTGCTCTTAAACTCCTTAGGATCAAGATACACCACGCACTTTTTGATGCCGCGCTCCACAAAATCGATATTTTTTTGCTGCGCAAGCTCAACGGCTGCCTCCAGCACATCCCGCTTTTCACCGATAAACAGGCCGTGCGTGTGTATGTTGCCGCCGGGCGCTGTTGTAACCGTCAGCGCAAAAAGTATGGGGCGATCCTTCAGGAATTTTTCGAGCGAATAATCAAACATTTTGCGCACGGGCGTAAAATCCTTGCCCATCATTCGCTCCATGCCATACACAGCGCCAACCATGTGCGATTTGTTTATCATCTCGCTTCCGCCCACGCCCACAAAAAGGTTTTTGCTGTGGTTGGCCATGCCGATAACCTCATGCGGCACAACCTGGCCTGGCGAGATTATTAGATCATAACGCTCATCCATCACAAGCCTGTTGACCTCCACGCTGATTGGGTCAACCCACAGGCCGTCCGTAATTTCGCTAAGGTATTCCCCCGGCACTTCGCCTATGCGGATAACATCCGTGCGCCAGTTGTGCACAATGAACTTTTCGTATGGGATATCCCCAAACATCAGCTCGCATTCCTCTTTTGAAACCGGCTCATGCGTGCCAAGCGCGGGCAAAATATCCACCTCGCAGCCCATATCACAAAGCATGTGATAATACGCGTTTGTTATAAAGCCGGCGTTTGAATGAAAGCGCGTGTAATCCGGCGGAATAATAAGCACGCGGCGCAGGGTTTTGCCCTTAATGGAGTCTTTAAGCGCCCCAAGAATCTGCTCGTTTGTAAGCCCGCTGCCGCTCATATCCTTCAAAAAAATGCTCATGTGCACAACGCTCCTTTTAAGTGAATTTGATGTTTAAATGCTGATTTCTGAAATTTTAACCGGGCGGCCCTCTTCCATGGATTTTTTCGCCGCAAGGCCGATAAGCACGGGCTGCAGGCCATCATCCACGCCAACCTCGGTGGGCGTATCGTTTACGATTGCATCGATAAAGGAGCGGATTTCCAGCTGATATGCCGCCATGTAGCGCTCGAGGAAGAACCAGAGCGGCTTTTCGGAGTTTACGCCATCCACCGTGCTGATTACCGCGGTTGACGCACGATCATTCCCGCATTCAACACAGCCCTTGGAGCCAAACACCTCGGCACGCTGATCATAACCATAAACGGCCTGGCGGGAATTATCGATCACGGCCAAAGCGCCGTTTTTAAGCTTCATCGTAACGATTGCGGTGTCAACATCACCGGCCTCGCCAATAGCGGGATCAACAAGCGCGGCGCCATAGGCCGTGACCTCATCTACCTCGCTGCCGGAAAGGAAGCGCACCATATCAAAATCGTGAATCATCATGTCCAGATATATGCCGCCGGAAATCTTAACATAGGCAATCGGTGGCGGCGCGGGATCGCGCGAGCTGATTTTGATCACCTGAATGTCGCCAACCGAGCCTTTGACAACGGCATCGCGCACCGCGCGGAAGTTGTGATCAAAGCGGCGATTAAAACCGACCTGATATTTTATGTTTTTCCCCTCAAGAGCGCTTATGACGCTTTTGATTTTCTCAAGATCATGATCGATCGGCTTTTCGCAGAAAACATGCTTGCCCGCAGCGATCGCCTCAAGCGAAATTGGGCAATGCGTATCTGTTGATGAGCAGATGAGCACCGCATCAATTTCAGGATCGTCGATTATTTTTTTATGATCGAGGTAAACGTTGTTAATGCCTACGCTCTTTGCCCATTGCTCGGTTTGTTCCGTCATAAACGGGTCGGCAATCGCCTTAATTTTAGCTTCCGGCACGCCGGTCAGTATGCTTTTTGCGTGCACCTGCCCAATTCGCCCAGCGCCAATGATTCCGATGTTAATCATGCTAAATTCTCCTTATTTTTTATGTAGGTAATTATTTCATGATATCCACAACGCTTTGATAACAATGCTCATTCACAAACTCTACGGATGGAATAACAAGCGTTTCCAGCGCATAAGCGCCTGTGTAACCGGTTGCCTGTATTGCCTTGTACATTGCGGGGAAATCGATATCGCCATAACCCGGCAGGCCCCGGTGAGAATCCGCAAGGTGCACGTTAAATATGCGCCCGGCAGCAGCCTTAATTGCCGCAAGCATGTCCCCATCCTCAAGGTCGGAGTGATACGCATCATAGAGAATGCCGACATTTTCAGGATCGCCCAACTCACGCAAAAAATCAAGGCACTGCTTAACGCTGTTTATGAGCACGGTTTCCTGCTTGTTGATCGGCTCCACCTGCAGCTTTACGCCAAGCTTAAAGGCATACTCCACGCAGGGCATTAAGCCGCGCTTAAAATTATCCAACAAATCGGATATTTCACCCTGCTCCAGTTTACCACGCAGCAGGCCGATTGTCACCACGGGCAAGCCAATCTCGGCCGATAATTCGATGTGGCCTTTTACGATATCAATCGTGTTTTTGCGCACATTATCATCAAAGGATGAGAGGAACAAACCCTCCAGCCCATAAATCTGGCCGGTGGAAAGCGTAGTGGCGGCAAGATTATGTGCGTTGAGCTTTTTGTTAAGCTCGCTCGTGTTTACCTTTTTGGGGTAAGCGACCGCAAGCTCCACGCCGCTAAAGCCTTTTTCCTCCAAAAAACTCAAGGCATGATCAAACTCGTCCGCCTTAAATGGAGAAAATATGGTGTCATATTGCATGGGAACGGTTTGTGATATTTTATTCATGATCCGATCCATTTCTTATTTATCTTAGTTGAAAACTTGAATCCCAGTGTAAAAAAGCATGGCCGCCGCAGTTGCGGCGGCCATTCGGTCAATGCAAGACCCCTCCAGGGGATTATCAAGGGGCCGCAGTCCCTTGATTTTTAATATGTGGGCAAGGGCGGCGTGTACGGCCGCAGCCCACTCCTTAAAACGTTTTCCGGCCGTTTGCCACAGCAAACAGGAAAACGTGGTTCCCTCAAAAAAATGGTGCCGCCATTTTTTTGAAAGTTCCTTATAGTTTTGTGAATACGCCGCGCATCGGAATTTCGTACACGGACTTCCAGCCCTCGGAGAAAGGCTCCTTGAGGTATGGGGCCATTTCTTCTTCGGTGCGCAGTGTGGTCTTTTCAACCGGCGGCACTGTGCCCGCGGGGAAGGCTTCGAGGATCTGCTCGTTAAGCAGTGTTAAATACTTGAGGATGGCAACGATCGGGCGCTTTGCCTTGCGGGCTTCGGCGATTGTGGGTGTGCCAACAACGCCTTCGCGGTTTGTCGCCATTTCGATTGAAGCATGGCCCTCGCCCTCGCTCCAGCGGTGCGGGCGGCGCAGCGGCTCGATGGATTTGTCGAAGTGGCCATCGGGCAGGTATGCTTCGCCCCACTTATCCTCGGCAACGCTCATGTCAACCATGTCCTTAAACATCAGCAGCGCAACGGAGGTTTCGCACTCGTCGGCATGGATGAATGTGGTGTCAAGGCTATCCGGCTTGTTGTTGGGGATGAAGAACTCGCGAACTGCGCGGTGCCATTCCAGTGTGCGGAAGAGGCCGGGCAGCTGGAAGCGCTTGCAGAACTCCTGAATGGCGGCTTCGAGCATCCACAGGTGACCGTGGTTGTTGATGAGGATGATCTTGCGGAAGCCATCGTTCCACAGACCGAGCATGCAGTAGATGAGGGTTTCTACAACCACTTCGTGCGGCATGTTGATCGTGCCGGGCATGCCGATGTGGTGGTAGGGGTGACCGCCATAGTTGAGCGGCGGGAAAGCGAGGTTGACTTCGCAGCCCTGCTTGGCAGTGTAGCGGCGCACGCCTTCGAGTATCTGTGTGCACATAAATGTGTCGAGCCCTGTATTCGCATGCAGGCCGTGGTTTTCCGTGCAGCCGATGGGAACAAACACGATGTCGTTCTTGCGGCGCTTTTCGATTACCTTGCAGCGTGGGGTGTTCTGAATGTAGCAGCCGGCCTTACCAAGCTCCGGCTCGGAGGGGATGCCGTATTCCATAAGCACAGCGTCAAGCTGCTCTTCGCTCATATCCCAGACTTCCTTTTTGAGGCGGCCAACCGTGGTATCCTCAAACATGATGCCGGGCATATCGGTCATTAACCAATCGATTTTTTGCTTAGCCATAATTTTTCTCCTAATCTTCTCTAATCGCTTAGTCGTCCATCACGCAGGTGATCTTGCAGTTCTTACGATCCGTTTGCAGGGCGATGACGTTCTCGGGCACTTCGTCCAGAGTGATGCGCTTTGTGATCATGGGCAGCATGTTCATGCCGGAAGCCATGCTCTCGATAACGCGCGGGAATGTGCCGTGGCCGGAGTGGCCCTGTGCGCCCACGATGTTCGCGCGGCGAACCTGGAGCACTTCGCCTGTGACAGGCATTTTGGCTTCTGCACGGGCAACAACAACGATTGTGGAGTTAAGCGTGCGGCCTTCCCAGATCGCCTGCTCAATGCCCGGATACACAACTGTGGGCAGACCTGTTGCTTCGAGGTAGAGCGCTGCGCCCATGCCATCTGTCAAGCGCAAAACTTCCTGTGCAAAGTCAACCTTCGTGGGATCGATAACAACATCGGCGCCCATCTGGAGGGCCAAATCCGCACGTTCCTTCTGGGGTTCGCTCAGGATGACCTTTGCAGCACCCTGACGCTTGAGGATTGCGCATGCAGCCAGGCCAACAGGGCCGGCGCCGCAGATGACGACATTGTCGCCAGGGCGGATGCCGCCGCCACGCTCGATAACAGCGTTGTAGGCTACGCAGCAGGGTTCAACCAGGGAACCGGCGAGGAAGATATCCTTCTCATCCTTAAATGTTGCGCGAAGGGGCTCAAGGCTCCACAGGCAACGGTCGGGCAGCACGATGTAATCGCAGAACGCGCCGTTTACGTTAAAGCCGATCTCATCCAGACGCTCGCAGTGGTTGGGCCAGCCATCAGCACAGGGCTTGCAGGAACCGCACCAGAGCATTTCTTCTGCGCAAACCAGTTCGCCGCCTACGAAGGGCTTGTTTGTTGCCTTATCCTTCGCGCCGGGGCCGCCTTTAACAACAACGCCCGAAAGCTCATGGCCAAGAATGCAGGGGAAGCCGGTCAGGCCGGGGTAGAAGATGTAGCCATCTTCCTTAGCTTGCGCCATGTGAACGTCGCTTCCGCAAATGCCGCAGGCCTTAAGCTTAATGAGAACCTCACCCGGGCCAGGCTCGGGAATATCGTATTCTTTGATGCTGATGCTGGGATCCTTCCAAACAAGGCTGCCCAGGTATGTTTGTACGCCTTCGATGTCCTTTGCGCCAAGCTTAAATTCCGGCTTGGGCGCCCATGTTGCATCCAGAGTAACGCCTCTCATTTTTGCCATTGTTTTGCACCTCTTTGATAATATTTTTTTGGATCGGCCATTTAATTGGGCCGCACCCATAAGGGTCTTAATGTTTGTGGTGGCCGCAGCAGCCGCCGTGGTTATGCTCGTGCTGGCCGCAGCAATCGCCGCCATGGTGATGGAAACCGCTATACAAAAGCTCCAGATGTCTGCCAATGTGCGCCTCTAAAAGAGCGGCATAATCATCGGCGTATTTATTCCACAGATCGTATAATCTGTCGTGGAAACGGAGCGAGCCATCCGCATTCTTTTCCGTAAGGATAATTCCATATGTGATGTGGATAAGCTGCCTTGCATCATTTTGATCAAACAGGCCGGGAAGCTGCGCATCGGTGAGCGTATCAAGCGCAGGTATGCGCGAAAGATCGGTTGTGACATGGTAGTATTTTTTTGCCTGCTCAAATACGCTAAGCGCAAATGCGTGAACCTCGCGGTAGAGCGACGCATCCTTCATCGCCACGAGCTTCATGGCCTCAAGCCAGTTGGTTCCTGCTGTTTTTAAGTGGAAGCGGCCGTTTGTGAGCTCGCCCACGATGGGGAAAACCATAAATTTATCGGAGCCGGAGTGCACGCTGATTTTGTAATTAAAATGCTTGGCAATAAGCGCGTGCTCTTCAAATTCGCGGCGGAACTGCTCGATATCGCCGATGTAATCCACGCCCTTTTGGAACTCACCGCAAAAACGTGGAGCAACGGTTTGGAATTTTACACCGCGCTTGATAAGTTCACTCACCACATAAAAATGCTGCAGGGGTGTTGTGGGTGTGGCTGTTTCATCAATTGAGATTTCAAAGTCCACATCATCGCGGCCTTTGATGAAACGCTCATAAATGCTCGCGGCAAAGTCGATCGCATCGTTATAGATGAGCGTCATGCGCTTAAAGCTGAATTCATCAAACACCAGCGCAAGCCCCTCAAAGAGGAAGCACTGGTTCATGTATTCTTTTTCGAGTTCTGCATTGTGTTTGTATTCGGCGTTTACCTGTTCATCGCTCATTGCGCCGATATCGTTTCGGATATGCTCGCTACAATCGAGCGTAATCATCGTATAGCCACAGCCAAGCGCATATTCCAGCTCTTCGGCCGTTTTAAGATGGTCGCCATCCGCGCCAAAGCCCTTTGTGAAATTCTCGCGGAACACTGAAAATGTCACGCAATCGAGCACATTGTCATATGTGCGGCCTGTAAGGGTAAGCTCGCGTATGGATTGCTGAGCAAACACAGGAAACGCATCGTACTTTTCAAACACGCGGATATGCCCGGGACATGCAATGCCAAGGCGATCCCCCACGCCAACGCTGCGCTCGTTACGGAGCACGGGGGATGGCGCGGTAAACGGAAACAGCTTGCGAAGCGCAGCCGCGTTTTCATGCGAAAGCGGGGCGCAGGCATATGTTTTATTATCGTTTTCAAAAGTTTCGCTTTGTGAAAAAAGGCTTGGATCGGATGTGACAAGCGTATCCCTTCCATTTTCCTGCTTAGCCATGTAAACATAAGCGCCGTCTGCGGTTTTATGGATGGATTTGGGGTATACTCCAAAAGACTGTGGGTCCTGATTGGCCTGTGGATCAAAATGCTTCAGCTTACACATGCAAAAAATCCTCCGAGAATATTTTTAACCGCATCGCAGCAAGATATTTATGTTAAGAAAAAACAACTGTAATCCAGAGAAAGCACTGTAAACATTTTCAATTTGTAAACGTTTGCAACAACTACATTATACAAGCTGCAAATTAGAGTGTCAAGCTTGTTTTTATATGATAAATTTCGATCTTTTTCATACGAGAGTCGGTTTTTCAGCAAAATTGCTCCATATTTTTCGTTTGTGGGGTTTGACAAACATATAAAACCTATAGTAGTATAAAATAAATCAACAATGAATATGCTTAATTGTAAACGTTTTCATTTTGAAGGGTATTATTTATGAGCGCATCCAACCAAACAAAAAAAACCGTCACCATAAAAGACGTTGCGCGTGAGGCGAATGTTTCCTACGCAACGGTTTCGCGCGCGCTTTCGCCCGGCAGCTCCATCCGTGAGGATACCCGCCAGCGTGTGCTTGAGGTGTGCGATCGTTTGGGCTACACAACCAATTACGTTGCCCGCTCGATGGTAATGCGCGAAACACGCTTGCTTGGGCTTGTGCTGCCAAGCATAGATAATCCGTTTATGTCCGAAATGGCATACCATATCGAGTGCATTGCCCGCTCGCTTGACTATAGCATAATGCTGTGCAGCTCATCCTACGACCTTAAGGAAGAGGAAAAAGCAATCAACCTGGTTCTTGGCCGGCAGGTGGATGGCATCATAATAATCCCCACCGCAAGGGATAGTTACCCGAACCTGAAAAAATATCTCAATAAGGTTCCAACCGTGTTTGTGAACGAAAACCTGATGGAAGCGCCCGAAAGCTATGTGACTGTTGATAATTACAGGGGCACGTTTATTGGCGCTGAGTATTTAATGGCGCTCGGCCACAAGCGCATACTCTATTTTGGGCGGCGCTCTACCACCGCGACCCACACCCTGCGCGCAATGGGCTACCAGGATGCTTGCCTGCAGCATGGCGTTGAACCCATGTTTTTTGATAGTTATACCGACGCAACAACGATTACCAACGGCTACGAAATGGCGCGCCAGCTTTTCCGCGAGCGGCAGGATTTTACTGCAATACAGGCCAGCACCGACACATTTGCGCTGGGCGTGCTGCAGGCGGCCGATGAATATGGCATCCGCATACCTGAAGATATTTCTCTATTGGGCTTTGATAATATCCGATACGCGCAGCTGCCTAAAATTAACCTGACCACAATTGAGCAGCCTAAAGCTGCCATGGCGGATGTTGCCGTCAACATACTTGTAGGCAAAATTCAAAATGATTTTGAAGCCTATTCGCACCGCGTTCTTACGCCAACGCTCACCAAACGAAGCTCGTGCATGCCCATCGACCTATCCAGACCCGAAAGCGAAATTGAATGGCGCCTGCGCTTGAGCACAAACGATGTGCACTCACCGTTTGCGCATGAACTTCCGCTCTAAAAAGTGAATATGACAAAATCTCGATTGCTAATCTCCCCCAAAACCATTATGATAGGACAGGTATGAGTGTTCACTAACTTATGAGTGGGAGGTTTTCTTTTATGGCTCCATCCACCGCCGCCTGCATAGGATTCGATAACGAAAAATACATACAGCTGCAATCCCAGCACATCAGGGAACGACTTGATCGCTTTGGGGGCAAGCTGTATCTTGAATTTGGCGGCAAATTATTCGACGATTTTCACGCATCCCGCGTTTTGCCCGGCTTCAGGCCTGATAGTAAGGTCAACATGCTTTTGCAATTACGCGAGCAGGCCGAAATTGTGATCGTAATAAACGCGGCGGATATCGAAAAAAACAAACGCAGGGGCGACCTTGGCATAACATACGATATGGACGTTTTGCGCCTTATCGACGCTTTTAGGGATATAAGCCTTTATGTCGGCAGCGTTGTAATAGCGCAATACAGCGGCCAGAAAGCAGCGGATCATTTCAAAAACCGGCTGGAGCAGCTGGGCGTTCGTGTATATATGCACTACCCCATTCCCGGCTATCCTTCTAACATTCCATTGATAGTAAGCGATGAGGGCTACGGCAAGAATGAATATATCAAAACCGAGCGCAGCCTTGTTGTTGTAACAGCGCCGGGCCCCGGCAGTGGGAAAATGGCCACCTGCCTCTCGCAGCTTTATCACGATTCGAAGCGGGGCATAAAATCCGGCTATGCAAAATTTGAAACCTTCCCAATATGGAATCTCCCGTTAAAGCATCCTGTCAACCTTGCTTATGAGGCCGCAACTGCGGACCTTAACGATGTGAACATGATCGACCCTTATCACCTTGAAAAGTACGGCATAACCGCAGTTAATTACAACCGCGATGTTGAGGTTTTCCCCGTGCTGCACGCGATGTTTGAGCGCATTGAAGGCAGCTCCCCCTATTTTTCGCCGACAGACATGGGTGTAAATATGGTGGGCCATTGCATCGTGGATGACGATGTTGTCAGCCGCGCATCCCGCCAGGAAATTTTGCGCAGGCATTATGCCGCCGCCTGCGATTATAAGGTCGGCCTTACAGATAGCGCGCCGGTGTATAAGCTTGAGCTGCTGCTTAACCAATCCAACATTTCTGCGGACGAGCGCCCCGTAATAGGCGCGGCGCTTAAAAAGGCCGCGCTGACAAACGCGCCCGCGAGCGCCATCGAGCTCCCTGACGGGCGGATTATCACCGGCAAAACCTCATCGTTGATTGGCGCGACCGCCGCCATGCTGTTAAACGCGCTTAAGGCGCTCGGCGGCATTCATGAGGACATGCTGCTGCTGTCCCCCATCGTAATTGAGCCTATCCAAAGCTTAAAAACGCAACATCTGGGCAACCAAAACCCCTGTTTGCACACGGATGAGATACTCGTTGCGCTTGCAATCTGCGCCGCAACGAACCCCACAGCCGGTCATGCTTTAGCTCAGCTTTCAAAGCTTCGCGGCAGCGATGCACACGCAAGCGTTATGCTTTCCGATGTGGATAAATCGACCTTGCGCAAGCTGGGCGTGTGCATCACCTGCGAACCGGAATACTCAACCGATAAGCTTTACCACAAATAAACTTCAAAAGATTTGAAAGCATTTTGCCTTACTTGAAATCTTAAATTGCGCATATCAATGCTTTAAAAAACCGGCGCAATTAAGTTGCGCCGGTTTTTTCTGTTTCAACAAGATTGTGCATCCACTTGCGTGATTTGAACCTTAACAGGCAGACTATACCCTTTACAAGCTCCTCCGATTGAATAAGCAAATACACATACGCAATATGCCACTTAAACACCAGCCCGCCCAATATCGCAAGCGGGACGCCAATCGCCCAAATACTTCCGCCATCCACAATCATGGAAAATATCGCATCACCGCCTGAGCGCACAATGCCAACAACGCTCACGGTGTTTACCGAGCGCAGCGTAAATGTAAACGCCGCAACCCCCATAACCGCATATGCCGCGCTGTTTGCGGCCTCCGACAAGTTAAAAAGGCTCAGTATCGAGCTTCGGCTAAGCAGTAGCAGCGCCCCCATAGGCAAGGACAGCCCCGCCGTCACCCACATCATGCGTTTGCCGCAGGAAACGGCCTCATCCTCCAGCCCCGCGCCAATGCGCTTGCCGACAATAACGCTGGCTGCATTCATAATGCCAAATGTGAATGCCATTAACACCTGCTCAACAGTGCTAAAAACATTCATTGCGGCAACAATCTGAGTGGACATCCTGCCATACACAGCGTAGTAGGCGCTTGTGCCTGTGGCCCAGATGCACTCGTTTGCGATTACGGGAAATGCAACCTTATAAAAGCGCTTGACCTGCGCAAGCGATTGTGGTTTCATTTGACTTATCGTGCCTGCCGCAGGGTATTTTTTATAGTATGTCCAGCCGATAAGCACGACAGCCTCCAGCATGGAGGCAATCGTAGTTGCGATTGCCGCGCCGCGCACCTCAAGCCTCGGAAAGCCAAGATTCCCGAATATAAAGCACCAGTTAAAAAACACATTGCACAGAATTGCCGCAGCTGATGCGACAAGGTTAATCTTCACCCGCTCTGTGGAACGGTTCGCCGCATTATATGTGAGCGACAAGCCGACGGGAATGTAGCCTATGCCGACAATGCGTAAATATTGCGCGCCCAGCAAAATGACCTCGGGGTCTTTTGTATATATGCGCATAACCTGCTCGGGGAAAAATATGGCCGCAACCGTCGCCGCCACAGAAACAATCAGCGTTGCGATCATGGATGTGCCGACTGCGCGCCTGATACCCGGAATATCCTTTACGCCCCAATGCTGCGATGCAAAAATAGAGCAGCCGCTGGCAATGCCAAAAAGCGCAAGGCGCAGAAGAAATATCAGCTGGTTGGCCTGCGCAACGCTTGCAAGCGCAGTGTCGCCCAACCTGCCAACCATTATATTATCAACAATGTGCAGCGTTGAGGTTAGCAGCTGAGTTAGTATTATTGGAATGGTCATCCTGAAAAATTCGCTCCAAAACGCCAAACCCTGCCGTGATATTTTCCGCAAAAAAGTTGCCTCCTGTCCGCCTCTAAAAGGCGTGCCTGCGTATTATAACACAAACATTAGGAATGTGAACAGTGAAGTAGAATCTGAAAAGTGCCGCGGCTGAAGCCGCGGCACTTTTAGGCAAACAACATTTTCTATTTTAGTCTTTTGCTGGTTTTGGTTTTTCTGCCTTGAAATTTTAGCATAAACAACAGCAGCAGCGCCAGATATATAACCATCAGAATGAGTGTGAGCAACGGCTGCTCAGGCGCAACGCCAATCAAAAGCAGCATTGGCACGCCAAACACAACAGCCATGCTGCTGCCAATTATCAGATTGTTCGCCGCAGGGCTCTCAAACATGGGGTCAATCTCACGCAGCAGCAGCACGCCGGAGCTGATTGTGCCGGTCATCATGCCATACATGGAAAGCATCCCCTCGTAATAGTAGCCTGAATATATTCTTTTGCAAATCCATTCCAGATAGATCAGCGTAATGATCGCGCCTGCAACAGACATCAGCACAAATGGCAGCCACAGCCCGCTTAGATCCGAAATTTCGATCGAAGCTACACCGGCAACAATCATCAAATCGAATGCCAGCCCCGATATTCTGCTCAGGAGATAATTGTTTTGGTATTGCCTTGTCATCAGCTTAGCCTTTCGAAGGCCCTTTAAGCCGGTGCGCGCCAAAATGGCGATTACCGAACCAATTATAAAGTTAAAGCCCCACAGCAACGAGGACACCGTTACGGATAATCCCTCGCCCAAGGCGCCTGCAAGGCCGCTTAAGCCTCTTGTAACAAGATACGTGAGGAAATATACGATTACAACAAGCGCCACCTGCATGGATAGCTTATCGATCGATTCAGAAATCGGAATTTCGTCCTTATCCTGAAAAGTATCCACAGTGACTGAGCCTGAAATATCGCCCTGGTCCTTTACGACAATTTTACCCCGCTTATTCATCACAAATATATAAATTACGCCAACTATGCACGCGCTAAGGTAACCCGCCGCCGCGATAGACAGCGCAAACGACCTTCCGCCCATAAAGCCCAGGCTTTCGTATGTGGAGCCAACGTTGTTGGCCTGCCCGGGCCCCTGCCCATAACCCATGGGCAGCAGCACGCCTGCAGCGGCAAAAAATTCCGGCATAATCGTATAAACAAGCAGCAGCGAAATGATAAGGCCAATTATACCCTGCACAAGATATGTGCTCACAATAAGCGCTCCGCTTTTAGGCGCGGCCAAACGATCCGACCCCGATTTTTTGCTTTTATCGGGCACCTGCAATGACATTGCGATAAACCCAAGCGCTATGCCATGATAGGTGATCATCTCCAAAATTTCAAGGTCAACCTTTACTATGCCCGATGTGCGCAGCAGCAGCAGCAAAAAACCGCCCAACACAGCCGTTGGCATGAGGCTTTTTTTGATAACCTTGATTTTGCGGCGCAAAAGATTAGCTAAAAGAATAATTGCTGCAATAATACCAAATTGAATTACAACGCCCCAAAGGGCGGTGTTTGCGCTTGAAAAATCCATTTATTTACCCCTTCTTTAAAATTTGAAAAAGCTCAAAATATATGCACGCACTGCGTGGAAATGGGGACTTGATTTCGTATTGGTTGCCATCGAGTGTTGAAAACGCAAGCGTCATCCTTCCATATATCGCCATGTCAGATATATCCGAAATTAAAAATGAGCTGTTGCCGCAACAAAGGCGATCACGATATATTTTTAGCTCGCCTTCTTCAATAAGCTGGCTGCGGCTTGCAGGCTGCACCTTATATATCCTCTGGTTTTGGTCGGAGCAAATGGGCTTTTCACCCGCTTCTTCAATTAAGGCCGGCAGTTTTTTTAGCTGCCATTCATCCCAGTCCGTTGTTGAGTTAAATATAACATTTTCACCAACAAGCTCGCCAAACTGCGTATACTCCACAGTGTAACCGCAGGTGCAGGAAAAAAAGTTCCCTTTGCTTTTCATCGTTTTAACCTGCTCACATTTGGGGCAGATATATAGCGCGATCTCCATATTTTCCGCAAGGTCTTTGCCCTTAAAGGCAATGTGTTCTTCTTCCTGGCGGGCGTAGGCGTCCTCATAAAGATCCTTTTCTATAAGCGCGTTTACCTCTTGCGCGCTCATTAGCTGCAGCTGCGCTGCTGTGTAGCGGCCAATCAGCCGTCCTGTCATCGCACCCTTTCTAAGCGATCTTGACCAGCGGGGCGAGCTAAAATATCCGCCCGTCAGCTTATACGTAACTAAATCCGCTCCGCTCACACGCACCATTTTCCCGGTAGACGCTAAAACTTCACAGGTTTTGCCCGTGAATGTCCTGTTGCCTTCAGCAAAAACGCACACGTTTTTGCCCTTTTTTAGCGTGCGGAACACTTCCATAACCGTTACAGCATCCCGCCTGCCCTTTGTTCTGCCTATCGGCGCAGCGAGATATTTTATTATGCGCGAAACTAAACCCAGCCGCAAAATATGCTCGCTGGCTACAAAATACATCTGCTGAGGAAAGCTTACGCTCATGAGCATCGGATCAAAATCGGTGACATGGTTTGCCAAAATGATCGTCGGGTTTTGCGTAGGCTCCACCACATCGTATTCATAGTAGCGCAAAAGGCGTTTAAAAAGCGGACTAAGTAAGCCCCTAAAAAAACGATAAATCGGTTCATGCCTTTTTTTAACTTCCATCGGCGCTCCTAACCACCGGATTGTTCAGCAACGACACCCGGCGGGCAAACAAATACTATTGCCTATTTTATGTTACTACCCCCGCGCCTAACACTAAGAAATTTGCCGCACGTTCCTTCGCGCCTTACTGTGTTTCTCACATCTTAAAATAGCGCTGCTATTTCTGCGCTTTTTCTTTTACGCCGCGAAACTCTGCACCGCATGGTTTCTCACTTTTATATGCAGGAGCAATAATGATGCACTGTTTAGGCACAGATGCTTAATTAAACCGCATCCTCATCATCATTTTCAGGCTCGTTTCCGCCTAAAAATTCACTGCTTGAATACAGGCTGTCGCTTGCATTCTCCTTTTCGCCTAAAAACCTGTCGTTAATTACAAATTCGCTATCGTTTATAATTTCGTCTTCTTTAACATCCTCTGCGGGCTCGTCCGCTTCTTCTTCATCATTGCGTATTATTATCTGGCAGCTTTTCATAACATCGAGCGCGGCCCGGTGAAGCTCCGGCGTTGCGCCCGTGCAGCACGATGCATCCACAACAATTTTCGTTTCCGGGAGCATCGCCTTAAGCAGCAGCGCGTTTGAGATCACACAAATATCCGTGCATACGCCAATCAGCTCAACTTCATCCACCGGCTCAAGGTAGCTTGCAAGCATTTGCGCAAGCTCCAAACAGGCAAACGTCTCTTTTATGTAGACAGGCGCCTGCTGCAATTGCTCAAGCTCTATTAGATCATCGCAAAGATCATGACCCACAGTGCCAATGATGCAATGCTCCACAGGCAGCAGCTTCCCCTCCTGCGTTTGCAGGTAGTTTTCATGGTGCGTATCCTTTGTGCAAATGATATTGCCCTCAAACTCCTTAATCTTGCGCACCACGTTAGGGACAATTTTTCTCGCCTCTTTTGTACTGAGCGGGCCCAGCATAAAATCGTTCTGCATATCCACAACTATCAATACGTTACCCATAATACCCCCCACTTTGAGTTTCGCTGCTTGCTCTAGTATACAAGAGGGCTGCCGCTTTGGACAGCCCTCTTTTGCAATTTTGTGCTTAATTTGGTTGAAATATAACGATTTTTGGCAAAATCAACTACATATCGTTAAGCTTTTTATAGTATTCGATCTTATCCACAGCTTCCTTTTCCGCCCGCTCAAATAGCTCAGCCGCCGCTTCGGGGAACTGCTTTTGCAGCGATGCGTAACGGACCTCGCCCAAAATGAACTCGCTATAAGGCACCTTGGGGTCCTTGCTATCAAGCTGGAACGGGTTTTTGCCTTCGTTTGAAAGCTCGGGATTATACCTGTATAGCGGCCAGTAACCGGCTTCAACAGCCTTTTTCGCCTCGGCCTGCGCCTTGCTCATGTTGATGCCATGGTTGATGCAGGGTGCATACGCAATTATGAGCGAGGGGCCTTTATACGCCTCGGCTTCGGTCATCGCCTTTATAAGCTGCGCCTGGTTTGCGCCCATACATACCTTGGCGACATAAACATAACCATAGCTCATCGCCATCATGCCAAGGTCCTTTTTGCCGGTGCGCTTGCCTGCTGCGGCAAACTTGGCAACGGAGCCTGTTGGTGTCGCCTTGCTGGATTGCCCGCCTGTGTTGGAGTACACCTCGGTATCCATCACCAGCACGTTTACATCCTCGCCCATTGCAAGCACATGATCAAGCCCGCCATAACCAATGTCGTATGCCCAACCATCGCCGCCAAATATCCAAACGGATTTTTTGACCAGCAGATCATCCATCTGCGCGATCTGCTTTTTAAGCTCGACCGCACGCGCGCTGCATTCCTGCCCGGCAGGCTTAAACACAAGCTCGCGAACCGCTGCTGCTGCTGCCTTGCTGCCCTCAGCATCGTCCATATTATCAAGCCACTGCTGGAGCGCATCGCTACCCTGGCAGTTTTCGCCCTTCAGTTCGGCGATAAGCTCTGCAAGCTTGTTGCGGCGCTGCGTGTATGCAAGCTGCATGCCAAACCCAAACTCGGCGTTATCCTCAAACAGGGAGTTTGCCCATGCGGGGCCATGACCCTTATCGTTTGTTGTGTATGGGCAGGTTGGCGCGCTGCCGCCATAAATCGAAGAGCAGCCTGTGGCGTTTGCAACAACCATACGATCCCCATAAAGCTGTGTAACAAGCTTGATGTAAGGGGTTTCGCCGCAACCTGCGCACGCGCCGGAGAATTCAAACAGCGGCTGCAGGAACTGGCTGCCCTTAACTGTCGCCTTGTTAACATCCAGCTCGGGAACCGGCAGTTTAATTGCGTATTCCCAATTTGCCTCTTCGGCATCAACCAAATCAGCAAGCGGTTCCATCACAAGCGCCTTTTGTTTGGAGGGGCAAACATCCGCGCAGTTGCCGCAGCCTGTGCAATCAAGCGGGGCAACCTGCATGCGGAACTTCTTGCCGGCCAACTCTTTGCCCTTGCCATCGACTGTGACAAAACCTTCAGGCGCGGATTTAAGAGCCTGCTCATCAGCAACTATTGGGCGAATTGCCGCATGCGGGCAAACGAGTGCACACTGGTTGCACTGGATGCAGTTTTCAGGGATCCACTTGGGCACATCCACTGCGATGCCGCGCTTTTCGTACTTTGTGGTGCCGGTGGGCACAAAACCATCCGCCGAAAGCTTGGAAACGGGGATTTTGTCGCCCTCCTGCGAAAGCACGGGCAAAATGAAATCCTGATAGTAAGCGTCATCCGACACGGAAACGGGGCTTGCGCCTGTGCTGGCGTTCGCCCAGCTTTCGGGATAGTTCACTTCGAAGAATGCGTTTGCGCCTGCGTCGATAGCATCGAAGTTGCTCTTAACAATCGCATCACCCTTTTTGCCGTAGGATTTTTTCGCGGCATCCTTCATGTAGCCAATCGCATCCTGTGCGGGAATGACGTTTGCAAGCTTAAAGAACGCGCTTTGCATAATCGTGTTTATGCGGCCGCCCATGCCAACCTCGCGCGCAAGCTTAATGGCGTCGATATTGTAGAATTTCGCCTTCTTCTGTGCGATTGCCTGCTTGAGCGATGCGGGAAGCTCGCTTTCCATTTCCTCAAGCGTCCACGGCGAGTTAAGCAGGAACACGCCGCCTTCCTTCAAGCCGCTCGCAACCTGATAGCGGGTTACGTAAGACGGGTTGTGGCAGGCGATAAAGTCCGCCTGGTCGATAAGGTATGGGCTCTGTATTGGCTTTTTGCCAAAGCGCAGGTGCGAAACCGTAAACCCGCCCGACTTTTTGGAGTCGTAGGAGAAATAGCCCTGAGCATACATATCGGTATGATCGCCGATGATTTTGATTGAGTTTTTGTTCGCGCCCACGGTGCCATCGGAGCCAAGGCCATAGAACTTGCAGGCGATTGTGCCTTCGGGTGCAGCGTTGACCTGCTCCTTAACATCGAGCGATGTAAATGTCACATCGTCCACAATGCCGACGGTAAAGTGGTTTTTGGGTGTGGCGGCGCTCATGTTATCATAAACCGCCTTAACAAGCGAAGGTGTAAACTCCTTGGAGCCTAAACCATAGCGCCCGCCGATAACCTCAATATCCTTTTTGCCAGCCTCCGCGAGCGCGGAGCAAATGTCGGTGTAAAGCGGCTCGCCCACAGCGCCGGGCTCCTTTGTGCGGTCAAGCACGGTGATCTTTTTGACCGTTGCCGGAAGCGCCTTCAGGAAACGATCCGCCGCAAATGGGCGATACAAACGAACCTTGAGCACGCCAAGCTTTGCGCCCTTTGCGTTAAGATAGTCTATTGTTTCCTCGCAAACATCCGCCGCGGAACCCATTACGATGACGACATTTTCAGCATCCTTCGCGCCAACATAATCAAACAGATGATATTCACGGCCTGTCAGCTTGGACACCTCGGCCATATAATGCTCAACTATTTCGGGGATCGCCTGATAGTATTTGTTTGCGGCTTCGCGGCCCTGGAAGTAAATATCCGGGTTTTGCGCGGTGCCCGCCTGATGCGGGTGCTCAGGGTTGAGGCTCCTGGCGCGGAAGCTGGCGACTGCATCCCAATCGAGCAGCTTGCCCATATCCTCATAATCGATAGCCTCAATTTTTTGAATTTCATGTGAGGTTCTAAAACCATCAAAGAAATGCAGGAAGGGTACGCTTGCCTTAATTGAGCTAAGGTGCGCAACCAGCGCAAGATCCATAACTTCCTGAACGGAAGCGGATGAAAGCATCGCAAAGCCCGTTTGCCTTGCGCCCATCACGTCGCTATGGTCGCCGAATATGGAAAGTGAATGCGCGGCAAGCGCACGGGCCGAAACATGGAACACGCCCGGGAGCAGCTCGCCGGAGATTTTATACATATTAGGAATCATCAGCAGCAGGCCCTGAGAGGCTGTAAACGTTGTTGTTAGCGCACCGGCTGCAAGCGAGCCGTGCACAGCGCCCGCAGCGCCGCCTTCGCTTTGCATTTCGGCAACACGCACGCGCTGCCCAAACAGATTAAGCCGGCCGTTTGCGGCCCATTCGTCGGCGACTTCCGCCATGTTGGACGAGGGAGTGATCGGATAAATCGCGGCAACATCCGAGAATGCATACGCAACATGCGCCGCAGCGGTATTACCATCAATGGTCATGGTTTTTGGCATAGCGAACCTCCTGTGCTGAATCACTTATTTTTTGGGATATTTTATGAAGGATTTCCATGCAGGATTTCCTTCATAGGAACAAAAAATGCGAAAATTTAACCATATTTATTATAGTTGCGCACCAGCCGGGTGTCAAGGAATGCCCCTCATTCTTCAGCTCTCCAGCTATAACTATCATGAATGAAAGATGCTATTTCCATAACGGTTTAAAAGGAGCGTCAGCGGAACCCCTAAACCATAGCACGCAACGACCTGCCCCGCACCCACGGACAATATGCAAACATAAGCAGCCGTACCCTCCTGCGCCAACCCATAAGCGTAGGCTAGAACCATACCCACCACCAGCGCGTTAATAAGCACTGCGGGAAGGGGGGCCAGCCAGAGCGAAAGCTTGGGGCTGAGCTTTTTTGCAACCAATCTTGCAAGCAGCGCGGCAGCAAGTGTCGCCAGGCTGCCAAACAGCACATCATAAAGCACCGCGCCGGAAAGTATGTTTGAAATGAGGCATCCCACAAAAAGGCCGGGGATCGCCGCAGGCGTAAAGCAGGGCAACACACATAAAGCCTCAGCAACCCTGCATTGAATGAGACCTGAGCCAATCGGCAGCGTTGCCCATGTCAGCAGCACATAAATAGCCGCAATCACAGCGCTTTGCGCGATTTGCCTCGTTTTCATAATTCTTCCCCCAATTAGTGCATTAGCATTCAAAAAAGTGGCATAGCCACTTTTTTGAATGTTACCATATTTTTTTTGTTAACACCAGACCCGCTATCAACACTAAAATGCATAAGTGTAAAGCACATTAAGATCAACAATGTTCAGCACCACGTACCAACCCACAAGCGCAAGCGCGCACACCCGCAGCAGCGGCAGCCTCTGCTTAAAAAGCCGCACGCAGCAAAGCACGATTGTTGCGCTAAGGTAGCACAAAAACCAAAATGCCTGAACCCGCCTAAACGTAAGGTTATATGCCCCAATATACATGCACAGCCTTGTGAATGCCGACGCTAGTATCACTGCCGTTGCCGCAAGCAGGCAGATCAGCAATATTCTTAAAGCCTTGCCCGGCTTAACCTTGCTCAGGCAAAACGCAAACACGCTCAGATTGATCGCCGCCACCCAGATAAGCTGGCTAAAGCCATCCACCGCGTATTCGGAATAGGTCAGCCCTTCGGGCAAACCATGCCCGCCAAACAAATACACAAACTGTATCACCGTAAACAGCACATAAACAACAAGCAGCGCGATGATCACAATGTACGCCGCCAGCGGCTCAAATACGGCCTCCTTTGCCAACAGCTGCGCGCCGGAATCTTTGGGTTTTGGCCAGAGAACCTCATGCAAAAAGCTGTAAAAGAGCATCGCGGCAATCAGCGCTATAATAATCCGGCTAAACAGTTTTGGCCAAGCGAGAGGTTCAAACAGCTCCTGCGCAAACAAGCGCATCACTGCATCCGCCTGCAAAAGCAAAACCAGCACGGCTACCACCAACGGTATTGCAATTGCAATGCCAACCACCACAAGGCGGCGCCTGTTTTTATCACCCGCTGCCTTAGGAAACAGCTGACCGGCTGCCCGAAAGAATTTGCCTATGTTAACAAAAGGCTGAACAATAAAGCCGTAAAAAAACCACGGCACCAAGGCGCTTTCCTTTTGCGTTGGCGGCTGGCGGCCAATCAGCTGCGCGTGCATCATTAAAATCGCAGGGATGGCGATTATGTTCAAAAAAGCAAGCGTATCGTCGCTATAACCTCCGGCCTGCAGGCCCATCATCACGCACAAAATCGCGGCGCAGCCTGCAAGCGCCCACTCGTATATTTTCCAGCGGCCATCACGGATTATAAAAACATGCAGCACAATAAGGTAACACAGCCAAATTCCCGCATAGCACCAGAAAAGCCACTGCGCAGCATCTGCTTTTTGTGGCGGCATAAACATGTTTTGCACGGCGATGCCAATCAAAGCCGCGCCCAGCAGCAGCCACTTTTGGGGTGTTGACACATGGGGCAGCTCTTTTGGCTGCCCCATGATTTTATTTAATGTTTCTTCGTTTTGATAAAGGTTTGTTTGGTCACTCATGCCCATCTTCCTCCTCGGTGTATTCCAGCAGGTCGCCCGGCTGGCAATTTAGCGCCTTGCAGGCAGCATCAAGCGTGGAAAAGCGGATCGCCTTTCCCTTGTTGTTTTTTAGTATTGAAAGGTTGGCAGGCGTAATATCCATAAGCTGCGCCAGCTCCAAAAGGCCAATCTTTCTCCGGGCCATCATAATATCAAGGTTTACTTTAATCACAAGGCCCCTCCTATATCACAAGCGCATTTTCATCGCGGTATTCCACAGCCCGCTTAAAAACTGCGCACAACACAAACGCAAACAATGCGCAAAGAAGCTCGGCAACGGTTAACAGCAGCAGCAAAACCCTAAAGCTCAGAAAATACGCAAAGCCTGTGGCAAAAACAATCACAAGGGCAAGCACCCCAAGCAACCACAGGCGCCTTACGTTTGCTTTAATAAATGGATCCCCCTTTATGCTGTTAATCATTTTTAGCAGCACCACAATTATGCTCAGCCCACAAAGCACGCCAACATACCAGCAGCCAAGGAAAAGTGCGCGCGCAAAACCCTGCGCCGGAATCGGCTTTGGCGTAAACATCATGGGAATGATCCGTGGAATAAAAAACAGGAAGGCGAAGCCTGCAACAAAAGTGATGCAGAGCAAAATTGCTGTTATTCGATCGATAACTGACAGCTTCATTATTAGTGCTCCTTGAATTGATTGTTTTTCTCATTGTAGCACAATATATATTGAATTTCAATATTAATTTATTGTTTTTCGATAAATACTTTTGCAAAAGCAAGGCCGTATATACGGCCTTGCTAAGTTTCAAAAAAGATATGCGCCTTAAATATTCACAGGCTTTTAAAAAACTGTTTTAACTCTTCCTTCATTTGTTTGGGAAGCTCCTTATCATTCACGCCAATAACCGCGCCGTGCAGGCCATAAAGCATTTGAACACATGCGCCGCTATCTATCGCCCGGATGCGGATGAACGCCTCTTTTGTTCCAATTTCCCTTAGCTCGCTCACCGTGGTGATGCCTGCTGCTATAAGGTTCTTTTCCAACACCTTGCCAACGTTTGGCAATGACGACAGCTCACTCATTTGACCACCCCTGCAAAGCATTAATTATGCGGCCACAGCACCGCACAAGTTGAGAGTTGCACTAAATCTCTTTAATATAGCAACGCCTGCGCTTATGCTGTTTGTAATTAAAAAACCTCCATTGCGCATGCACATTTGTGTTGCTCTCAAGCTCAGGGCCGGTTTCGGCGAACCTGATGCCGTTTTCCATAGCAAATTTTACGATGCGGTTTATCATGATTGTGGTTACACCCTTACCCTGCCAATCCGGATGAACGGCAATGAGGAACATATCCAAAGTATCGTTTTTGCCCTTTAACGCCTTGAGCATGTGATACCATCCAAACGGGAGCATATTACCCTTACATTTTTGCATGGCGTGGCTGATCGTAGGCGCAACAACACCAAAGGCCACGACCTTGCCATCTTGATCCTTGAGTATGGTGGTTGTGCGCTCATCAATCAACGGAAGGAACTCGTTAACATAGCGTTCCACCTGGCTTGGTGTAAGCGGAATCATCCCAAAAAGGTTATACACTTCGTTATATAGCTCAAAAACATCCTCCACATGCGGGCGAATTTCCTTTTTGTTTTTTAGCGGCACGATTTGTAGCTTGGATCGCCTTTCAACAGCGGTCGCCAAACGGTCCAATCTTTCTCGGCCCTGCTTATCATCCTTACCAACCTCAATTTTAAACTCAAGCCAATCGGTCTCCTTGCGGTAGCCCATGCGCTCCATGTGCTCTTTATAATACGGATGGTTGTAGTATGTGATAAACATAGAAAGCTGGTCAAAACCCTCAATGAGCATACCCTCACGATCCATATCCGAAAAGCCAAGCGGGCCATGCACGGATTCGCAGCCCAGCTCCTTTGCCCAGGCTTCAACCGCGCCAAAAAGCGCATCCACAACCTCAACATCATCGATAAAATCCATGTGCCAGAAGCGCATCTGGTTACGCTGATATTTTTCGTTTGCCGTCCTGTTATGAATGGCGGCAATACGCCCCACGATTTTTTCCTGCCGCCATGCTAAAAAGCACTTCGTATCACAATACTCATATGCCGGGTTTTTATCCCGCACAAAATCGTTCACCTGGCTATCGAGCATATCCGGCACATAATATGGATTGCCCTCGTAAAGCTCATTGGCAAACTTAATAAAGCGCTTCAGGTCTTTTTTTGTTATTGCTTCGGTTATGGTAACCATTAGTCCCACTCCCCCAACATCCTAGTATTTAAGTTTGCGATGGTTTTGTGGCAAAGCCACTTTTGCAGCCAACGCGCATTGATTATACCAAATTGATTTTATAACATCAAGAAAACACCCACGTCCGCAAAAACTTGTATGTAGGCCTATATTTGTACTTACATTTACTTTTTTGTAATATGGCGCACAATTGATCGCCTTATTAAAAAAACAGCATACGAATGTCTTATCTCTACAAAATTATTATAAGCATATCGCAAAAACCCGCATCTGTGCGCCTTGCAAGCGCTTGCGCAGTCTGCTATGCTAAAGTAAATAATTTTTTAACGCAGGAGGTATCTGTTGCATGGATGCACAATTAAAGCGCGAGCTGCAGGACTTTGCGTTCCGTATACGCATCGCGTGCGTAGAGGAATTTAAAGCGCTTGGTTTTGGCCACATTGGCGGATCGTTAAGCATTGTGGATACCCTGGCGGTGCTGTATGGCTCCACCATGAAAATAGACCCTAAAAACCCCGGCTGGCCCGAGCGCGACAAATTCGTTTGCTCAAAAGGCCACGCAGGCCCGGCAGTGTACGCCACACTTGCCCTAAAGGGATACTTTCCAATGGATTGGCTCACAACGCTTAACAAGGGCGGCACAAACCTTCCAAGCCATTGCGATAAATCAAAAACCCCCGGTATCGACGCCACAACGGGCTCCCTTGGCCAGGGGGCAAGCCAGGCGCTGGGGCTGGCGATCGGCGATGCGCTTAAAGGCCGCAAAAACCGTGTGTTTTTAATGACGGGTGATGGCGAGCTTAACGAAGGCCAGATATGGGAAACCGCCATGCTCGCAAGCGCGCGCAAGGTTGATAACCTGATCTGGTTTGTGGATAACAACAAAAAGCAGCTTGATGGATTAGTTGACGAAATTATGCCGCTTGGGGATATCGGCGCAAAATTCAGCGCTTTTGGTTTCCACGCACAAACCATTCCCGGCAACGATATCGAAGCGATTTATGAAGCGATTGAGGCTGCATCAAATGTTGCCGGCAAACCGCACGCCATAATACTCGATACGGTCAAGGGCTCCGGTGTAAAGGCCATTGAAGAAACCTTCGACAACCACAGCATCACCGCCAAGGCGGAGGTTTACGATGGCTGGCTCGAAGCGCTTAACTCTGATTATGCGGCCTTTAAGGCGCTGTAGGAAAGGTGGGATATAATATGAAAATCGTGTATGACGGCAGCATGGATACCGTTTTGTTTAAAGATATTCTTAGCACCACCATACCTGAATTGCTCGAAAACAACCCGGATATCATTTATCTTGATGCGGATCTAATGAGCTGCATCGGCATGTATAAATACGGCATGGCCCATCCTGATCGTGCAATCAACTGTGGCATTGCCGAGGCCAACATGGTTGGCGTGGCCGCAGGGCTTGCGCTTGCGGGCTTTAAGCCCATTGCGCATTCGTTTGGCATTTTCGCATCACGCCGCGTTTACGATCAGGCGTTTTTGTCGGCGGGTTATGGTCAAAACCCAATCACGCTCATCGGCAGCGACCCGGGCGTGACAGCCGCATACAACGGCGGCACGCACATGCCCTTTGAGGATATGGCGCTCTACCGCGCACTGCCGGGCTCCACAGTGCTCGACATCACGGACCCAGCCATGCTCGATAACATTTTGCGCCAGATCAGCGACCGCCCCGGCGTAAAATACATTCGTGTTCCCCGCAAAACGGCTGCAAAGGTGTATAAATCGGGCTCAGAGTTCGAAATTGGCCAGGCAATCCCGCTTAGAAACGGTAAGGATGCGGTCATATTCGCCTGCGGCATCATGGTGCATGAGGCAATGCAGGCCGCAAAAGAACTGGCGCAGGAGGGCGTGGATGTTGCAGTTGTTGATTGCTTCACCGTTAAGCCGCTCGATGAAAAAACCGTTAAGCAATACGCAAAAACCACCGGCGCTGTTGTTACAGCCGAAAACCACAATAAGTTTGGCGGGCTGTTCAGCGCAGTGAGCGAAGCGCTCGCTTTAAGCTGCCCCGTACCCATTGAATATGTCGCAGTGGAAGATAGCTTTGGCGAGGTTGGCACACAGCCCTATTTGCAGGAGCGCTTTGGTTTGACAGCAAAAAATATCTATAAAAAGGTGAAGAAGGTTCTCGAGCGCAAATAAAACAATCCTTATAAAAGAGTTAAGGGCGGGTGCATTCGCACCCGCCCTTAACTTGTCAAAAAAGTGCTGCGGCTATGCCGCACATCACTTTTTTGAGTTAACCACATTTTTATTGCAGCTACGCTGCGGCCATAAAAATGCCCAAGGTGTGGGCTGGCGGGCGTACACGCCGCCCTTGCCCACATATTAAAAATCAAGGGGCCGCGGCCCCTTGATAATCCCCAAGAATAGTTTTTACAGCCTGAAGGCGGGTGCATTCGCACCCGCCCTATTTTTTAGTTTCGCTCTACAAAACATTTATATAGAGCCTTAATTTTACTATTTGCTATTTGTTGCTTTTTGCAGTTGTTTTAAGGAAGATATAGAGCCTTGATTGTGCGGTGGGGTAATCGTGCTCATCTCCGCAGGTAACCAGCGTCATTAAAATATCATTTGAGGATACCGACACACCAAGGTTCTTTTCGGAACGGGAAATCTGGTAGTTGATCCATTCCTTAATTGTGCTTTCGCTTGCCTTAGCCAAATGCTGTGTGTTGTATTTAAGTGTGCTGGCGGGTTCATCATCCTTCGTTTCGTATACGGCAAAAATCTCCCACTTGGTGTAACCATACCAATCCACAGTGATTGTGCGGTTTGATGATTTGGTAAGGTCGAAGCTTTCCTGCACCTTATGAAGGTCGTGGAACATCGTGCCGGATTTACGCATGTTGTGCGCTGTGATTACATTGTTTCGTGTCAGCCTGTCGTAATAGGAGTGCACGGCGCCCGCATTGTCTTTTTCTTTATAAAAGTTGTGGTCCGCATAATACCAGCTGCCGCCGGATTTTGTGTGGCCATCGTCATACACAATGGGGTAGTTTATGTTAGTATTGCTAATCTTAATCCAGCCCACGGTATCATCATTGAGCTTAAACGCCGAAGAAAGGTCGGTAGGTGTCTTTTTAACGCCTGCATCGGTTGTTGCGGCAGGTGTTGGCGTAGGCGTTGAGTTTGCGGGTTTAGACGTTGGGCTGCTAACCGGCGGCGGGGTCATCGCCTGATCGTCCGGTATGGTGGTTGGTGTTGTTGTTGGGTCCACCTGATCCGGCGTAGCGGTTACAATCGCCGTGGGCGTAACTTCCGGCGTGGGTGTCACCGCATCCCCTGTGTCAGGAGTATTGTTATCATCAGGAGGCAAAGTAAGGTCGTCGCTTTCAACCGGGCGGCCGCATGCAACGGCAAACAGCAACATAAGAACAACCAGCAGCATCGCTGTAAATTTTTTCATATAGACTCCTTCAATCCTGTTTCGTGGTAAACTCACATTCATACACTATCATACCGCAAAAGGCATGGATTTCAAGTTAAATATCTGTAAACAGGTTACGCGGGGCATAGCTTACTTTCGAGGCTTCATCGTTGGGAAGAGCAGCACATCGCGTATGGAAGCTGAATCAGTCAGCAGCATAACGAGCCTGTCAATCCCCAAACCAATTCCGCCGGTGGGGGGCATGCCATATTCGAGCGACAGGCAGAAGTCCTCATCGATCATCATGGCTTCATCATCACCCTTTTCGCGTTCGAGCAGCTGCTGCTCAAAGCGGCCGCGTTGATCGATTGGGTCGTTTAACTCCGAGTAAGCGTTGGCGTATTCGCAGGCGTTTATAAACAATTCAAAACGTTCTGTTACATCGGCTTGGCCGGGTTTACGTTTTGTAAGCGGCGAAACCTCCACAGGGTAATCCAGAATAAAAGTGGGTTGAATGAGGTTTTTTTCAACAAAAGCCTCAAACACTTCATTAACGATCTTGCCGCGGGTAATGGTTTTGTCCTCAAATGTCAAGCCGAGTTCTTTTGCAAGCTCACGCGCCTGTTCATCCGTTTGGCATGCAAAAAAATCCTTGCCGGTGTATTGCTTAACGGCATCAAACATTGTGATCCTGGCAAATGGCGGTGTGAGGTCTATATCCGTGCCCTGGTAAGCGATTTTTGCAGTACCAAGCACTGTGTTTGCGCAGTGGAAAATAAGATCCTCGACCAAATCCATCATACCGTTGTAATCGGTGTATGCCTGATAAAGCTCCAGCGTGGTAAATTCCGGGTTATGCCGGGTATCCATACCCTCGTTTCGGAAAATACGGCCGATCTCATAAACACGCTCTAGCCCGCCAACAATGCACATCTTTAGCGGCAGCTCAGTTGCGATGCGAAGATACAGGTCGATATCCAAAGTGTTGTGGTGTGTGGTAAACGGGCGTGCGTTTGCTCCGCCGGGTATGGTGTTGAGCACAGGCGTTTCCACCTCGATGAAACCCTGCTCATCAAGCCTGCGGCGTATTTGCGAAACGATGTGGCTGCGCTTAATAAACGTTTCCCTTGAGGATTGGTTCATAATCAGGTCAAGGTAACGCTGGCGGTATTTTAGCTCTGAATCGCGCAACCCGTGGAATTTTTCCGGCAAGGGCCGAAGCGATTTACTTAAAAGCAGCACATTTGTCGCATGCACAGAAATTTCACCCATGCGGGTTCGAAACACGGTGCCTTCAATGCCAAGAATATCGCCAATATCCATGGATTTAAAGGCGGCGTAGCTTTCCTCGCCAACATCATCCTTTCGGACATAGGCTTGTATGGAACCTTTGGCGTCCAGAATATGAGCAAAGCTCGCCTTGCCCATGATGCGCCTTGAGAGCATGCGCCCTGCAATACGCACGGTTTGCCCTTCCAGCGTTTCAAAGTTGGAGAGTATATCTTCGCTGTGGTGGGTTTGATCGTAACGCAGCACCTCAAAAGGATCGTTGCCTGCCTCCTGTAGTGCGGTCAGCTTGTCCCGCCTTATCTGCAGCAGCTCACTAAGCTCCTGTTGGGTTATTTCCTCCTGCGGTTCGCAAGGGAGCTGTTGGTTTTCATCCATTATAATATTCCCCGCTAATTTTCGATTTTTTACTTGGCGATTTCGAGTATGCGCATGCTTACAGTGCCGCCGGGCGTTTGCACATCCACATCCTCGCCAACACGGTGCCCTAAAATGGCGCCGCCAACTGGCGATTCGTTGGAGATGCGCCCCTGCATGGGGTCAGCTTCCGCAGAACCTACGATTTGATATTTCATTTCAATATCCGCAGCCGGATTATATAGCTTTACGGTGGAGCCAACGTTCACCGTTTCTGTATCCAACGCGTCCTCATCGATGATGACTGCATTGCGCAGCATGTTTTCGATCTGCACAATGTCGTATTCATTTTTTGCCTGCTCATTTTTTGCGGCATCATATTCTGCGTTTTCGCTCAAATCGCCAAATGAGCGGGCAATTTTGATTTGCTCCGCAATTTCCATTCGGCGAGTGGTTTTCAGGTACTCAAGTTGATCCTCATATTTTGTGACGCCTTCTTGTGTAAGCCGTACTTCTGCCATGTCGCTTCCTCCTGTTTCGTTCCGGCTATTTTGCCGAGTCTTTCGTTCCAATTATATTTGCGCTATATTCCAAAATAGTACGTGTCTGAATATAATTATGTTTTGGTGAGCAAAACTTCTGTAAATTTTAAATCAATCTAAACAATTATAGAAGTAGTGTACCTGCTTGTCAAGGTTTCCAGCATCTTGCTAATGCCCCATTTTTGAAATATTACGGGAGCTTACCCAAGATGATAGCGGCCGGATTATGCTCCGGGTTGTAAACGATGTTTGTAGGTTCTATAATAAAGGTGACATTTTTTTGTTGGAGGGGAAGCGCATGTACAAAAGAGTATTGCTTAAGCTAAGCGGCGAAGCGTTAAAATCCGAACAGGATGTGCTGGATATAGATATGCTCAAGGTGATTGCGGAGCAGCTTATCCGCTTATCAAAGCTTGAAGTTGAAGTGGGGGTTGTGCTGGGCGGCGGCAACATTTGGCGTGGCAGAAAAACAAATGAAATGGATAAATCCCGCGCCGATCACATGGGGATGCTGGCAACAGCGATCAACTCAATCGCACTTTCGGATGTTCTTTTGAATATGGGCGCAAAATGCACCGTGCTTTCCGCTGTGGAAATGCCGCGCTTTTGCGATACATACACATCGCGCGGCGCTCAAAAGCTGCTCAAAGAAGGCCATATTCTGATTTTTGCCTGCGGAAGCGGGCACCCGTATTTTACAACGGACACTGCGGCTGCGCTTCGTGCTGCTGAAATTGAGGCGGATGCACTCTTGCTTGCCAAGCATGTGGATGGCGTTTACTCAGCAGACCCTAACGACCCAAATCTTACTCAAGCGCCCGTGCTTTATCCGCAGCTTACATTCCAGCAGGTGATCGACCAGGATTTAAAAGCGACCGATTTAACCGCCATCACATTGTGCAAGGAGCAAAACATTCCGATTTTGGTGTTTGGGTTAAACAATCCGGAAAACATTGTGCGCGTTGTTTCAGGCGAAAAGATTGGAACCTTGATTAGCTCACAGAGCTAGCGAAATACCAAGCGCGCAGGCCGGTTTGCATACTTTTACAAGACTTGCTATAATAAAAAAGTATGCGGCCATATAGCCAATTACCCTTGGAGGAAACACTATGTTCGAAAAAAAGCCTTCGTGGCTTTCGCCTAAAGTTGTTAAGTTGTGGCGCATTGTGCGCCCGCTTGTGGTGCTTGCGATTAGCGCCGGCCTGACTTACATTGTGTTTGCGACCGCCTATGATTATGTGCTGAACCGTTACATCAACCCTGTGGATGTCAACGATGCCACCCCTATTGAATTTGTTGTGAATAATAACGATTCTGCAAGCTCGGTTGCAACACGCCTGGCAAACGCGGGCGGTGAGGAGCGGGGGCTGATATCAAACCCCACGGTGTTTAAGGTGTATGTCGATTTTGTTGGCAAAGCGGATAAGCTTAAAGTAGGAACCTACATTTTGTCGCGTAATATGGATATTACGCAGATTGTGGATATCATCTGTGAGGGCAATCCGCCTAAACAAACGCTTATGTTTACCGTGCAGGAAGGGTACACAATAAAGGGTATTTTGCAATCCCTTGAGCGTGCTGAAATGGTGGTTGATGAAAACGCATTCCTCGAAATGTGCAACAATGCGGATGCCTTCTCAAAATATGATTTTATCAGCCTTGTGCTGGAGGAAGAAGATGTATCCAAGCGGGATTATCTGCTGGAAGGCTATCTGTTCCCCGACACATACGAAATTTACGTCGATGCCTTGCCTGAAACAATAATCAACAAGATGCTTGTGCGCTTTAACGAGATATTCACCGACACCTACATTGCACGCGCGCAGGAGCTGGGCATGACGATTGACGAAATTGTTACCCTTGCATCGATAATTGAACGCGAAGCAAAGCTGGAGGATGATTTTAAAAAGGTTTCTGCAGCTTTCCATAACCGGCTGCGCGCAGGTCAAAATCTCGAATCCTGTGCGACTATGCAGTACGTTTTGAAAGTGAACAAATATATATATACCGACGAGGAGCTTGCGACCGTTTCGCCTTACAACACCTATAAAAACCCGGGCTTGCCCATTGGCCCGATTTCAAACCCCGGCAAAATGGCCATTGAAGCGGCGCTATACCCCAATGAAACATATATCGAAAAGGACTATCGTTACTTCTGCAACATGGATCTGCCTGAAAACGAGGCATTGATATTTGCCAAAACATATGAAGAGCATAAAAAGAACATTGAAAAGTACAGCAAGTATTGGAGCTAACATACGATATAATAAAGTCATAGCACACAAAAAGGACGGTTTCACCGTCCTTTTTGTGTGTCGAAAAAGTGTTGCGGTTTTGCCGCATATCACTTTTGTGAGGCTTAGTCCTTAACTGCCGCAGCGCCCTTCAAAAGCGCATCGCGGTTAACGGGGATGAGGTGCTCCTTCTTTTCGCCCAGTTTATAACGCAGCGCCTCAAGCACGTTTTCAATATCCACGCACTTGGTCTTTTCAATGTATGCGCCCAGCATCACCATGTTGGCAACCTTAGCGTTGCCAAGCTCCTCAGCGAGCTCATTGCATGGCACATAATACACCTTAACATCGTCCCTCTCGGCCTTACGGTCGATAATGGAGCTGTTGATAAACAGATAACCATCAGGCTGCACGGTCGGCTCAAATTTATCGAGCGAGGGGCGGTTCATTGCAACAACGGTTGTTGCCTTGCTAACCACCGGCGAACCAATCGGTTCATCCGAAATGTTCACGCTGCAGTTAGCTGTGCCGCCGCGCATTTCAGGCCCGTAGGCCGGCAGCCATGAAACATATTTATCCTCCAGCATGCCCGCGTAAGCCAGCAGCTGCCCCATGAGCAGCACACCCTGCCCACCAAAGCCCGCAAACAAGTTTTGCTCTAACATGCTCAAACCTCCTTATATACGCCCAAGGGATAGTATGGGATCATCTCTTCTTCGAGCCATTCCATCGACTCAACTGCGGATTTGCCCCAGTTGGTCGGGCAGGTGGAAAGCACCTCAACCAGCGAGAAGCCCTTGCCCGCCATCTGCGCTTCAAAGGCCTTGCGGATTGCCTTTTTGGCTTTGATGATGTTTGCTGTGTTGTTAACCGCAACGCGCTCAATATAGGCCGCGCCATCGATTGTTGCCAGCATTTCGGATATCCTTATGGGATTGCCGCAATGATCCTTATCGCGCCCGTAGGGCGAGGTTGTTGTTTTCTGGCCAACAAGCGTAGTGGGGGCCATTTGGCCGCCGGTCATGCCATATATCGCGTTGTTAATAAACACCGTTGTGATCTTTTCGCCGCGGTGCGCCGCCTGAACGATTTCCGCCGTGCCAATGGAGGCAAGGTCGCCATCGCCCTGGTAGGTGAAAACGCAGCTTTCAGGCCCCAGCACGCGCTTTATGCCCGTTGCAACAGCGGGCGCACGGCCATGCGCGGCCTCCTGCATATCCACATTAAAATAGCGGTATGCAAACACGGCGCAGCCAACCGGCGCGACGCCGACTGTCTTTTCCTGCAGGCCCATTTCCTGAATTACTTCGCCCACCAGCCTGTGAGCTATGCCATGCCCACAGCCGGGGCAATAGTGCATTACTGTATCCGTTAAAACAGAGGTCTTCTCAAATACGATTGCCATAGGTCAAGCCCCCCTCATTTCCAAGATTCTTTGTGCGATCTCTTCCGCTGTAGGAACACGGCTGCCGGAATAGCCAAAGAACGCAACTTCCTTTTTGCCATCAACAGCAAGCCTTACGTCTTCCACCATCTGCCCCGCGCTCATCTCCACGCACAGCGCCTTTTTAACGCTATCCGCCACAATCGCATCATGCACAGCAGTGCTCGGGAAAGGCCACAGCGTAATCGGGCGCACAAGGCCAACCTTCACGCCCTGCTTTTGCAGCTGCATGATGGCTGTTTTACAAATACGCGCAACAGTACCATAAGCGCAAAGCACGAACTCCGCACCCTCGGTATTGTAAACCTCAACCTTTGTTTCGGTCTCTTCGATTTCACGATAGCGTGCCTGGAGGCGATTTGTCAGTTCTTCAAGCTCTTCAACTTCAATGTAGAGTGAGTTGACGATGCTGCGCGGACGTTCGCCAGTTTTATAACCTGTTGTTGCCCAATCCTTTTTGGGCAGCACGACGTTTCCGCCTTCGGTGATTTCAACAGGCTCCATCATCTGCCCGATAATACCATCCGCCAGCACCATAACCGGTGTGCGGAACTTATCGGCAACATCAAAAGCGTGCTGCATCATATCTATCATTTCCTGCACGGATGCGGGCGCATACACGATCATGCGGTAATCGCCATGCCCGCCGCCCTTTGTTGCCTGGAAATAGTCGCCCTGCGAGGCCTGGATGGAGCCAAGGCCCGGGCCGCCGCGCATCATGTTAACAATCACGCAGGGAAGCTCAGCCGCCGCAATGTAGGAGATACCTTCCATTTTGAGGCTGATGCCTGGGCTTGACGAGGATGTCATTACGCGAGCGCCGGCACCCGCCGCACCATAAACCATGTTTATCGCGGCAACTTCACTTTCGGCCTGCAAGAAGCAGCCGCCCACCTTGGGCATACGCGCCGACATATACTCGGGGATATCATTCTGGGGTGTGATTGGGTAGCCAAAGAAAAACCTGCAACCTGCCTGGATTGCGGCTTCTGCCACGGCTTCACAGCCCTTCATAAGTTTCTTGGCCATGCTATGTCTCCCTCCTTACTTCTCTACGGTGATAACAGCGTCCGGGCAGTTACGCGCACACGCGGCGCACGCGATGCATTTTTCCGGTTCCACAACTTCCGCGGGATGGTACCCTTTTGAATTCAATTTTGTTTCGGATAGCTGCATGATCTTTTTCGGACAAGCCCTCACGCAGAGTCCGCAACCCTTGCAACGTTCCTCGATAATGGTGACCTTGGCCATTGCTTGAATTACCTCGCTTTCTGATTGTTGGTTAAAGCCGGGCGCATCCACGCCCAAGTGTTATTTTATCAGGCACGCGCCTGAAGAAAACCGGCTATACACCAAGAGTTGTGAACCTATCCCAATCCCTGTGCATGTATATTTGAATTTCCTTATACTCGCCTATATATCTATCATTCAGCTCCCGCTCTTTTGCTATTTTCGCAAAATTCTCAAGCACGGTTTTTGTGCCGCAGGTGTATGAAACGGGGATGCCAGTTTTTTCGCTTATGATTTTAAGCATGTCGTAACCCAGCAGCAAATCGTCCGCACTGGTTTCACCTGCAAGGTTGGCGTTGTTTATAAAGCCCGAAACAGGCAGGCGGGAACGGTACTGGATTTTTTCCAGCATTTCAAGCACCTGCTCGGGTGATGATGAGAGCGGCCTGTTCGGGTTTATAACGTATAGCACCTCAAGCACACCCTCGGGCAATTTTGCAAAATTTGCGCGATATTGCCCAAGCGCTGTTGCTCCTGCAGGGTCGCCGCCAACATCAAACACAACGGTATCATAATCCCCAACAAACACTGAGTATATGTCGGGCGGGAGCGAGGGCACATCCACCGTGGTCAACGCAAATATGGGATGATATAGCTTCACGCCCGCAGCCTCAAGCTCACCCTTGCGCTCGACTGAACGAAAATATGGGTTAACAATGTCAAGATCGACCAGCACGGCTTTTTCTTTTTTAGCCGCCTGCATTGAAATGTTTATTGAGATTTCAGATTTTCCGCTTCCGAAGTTTCCGATCAGCACATAACATTTGTTCATTCGCTGTTGCCTCCAGATAACAATACATACCCTTTACCATTATACATGAAAAACACATCGGTATAGGAATAAAATCATTATATATTTTTAATGTCATTTTAATTGTTGGGCGCAAATATGGAAGCTATACGCTCCGCAGCCATCATGCCGTCAATCGCGGCGCTAACGATACCGCCCGCGTACCCCGCACCCTCGCCAACAGGATATAAACCCTCAACGCCGGGGGAGTTGCCAAGCTCATTTCTGACTATACGCACGGGCGAGCTTGTGCGGCTTTCAACTGCGCTAAGCACAGCATCCGGATTATCAAAGCCCTTTAGCTGGCGCGAAAACGTCTTTATGCCGCTTTGTATGCCGCCTGCGATATAATCCGGCAGCATGGTGTCCAACCTGTGCGGCGTTACCCCCGGGCGGCAGGTGGGCAAAACATTTTGAAAGCGGGCGCTTTTGCTGCCCCTGATAAAATCCTCCACCCTTTGCGCGGGCGCGCTAAAATTGCCGCCGCCGCAAAGATATGCCTTCCTTTCAAGCTCCTGCTGGAAGCGCAGGCCGCTAAGCGGTTCGCGCCCAAAATCCTGCTCGCTAACCTGCACGACGATTGCTGAATTTGCATTTTTCCCGTTGCGGGCGCGCTGGCTCATCCCATTTACGACAACCTGCTCAGGCCCCGATGCGGCATTCACCACCTCGCCGCCGGGGCACATGCAAAATGTATATACTCCGCGTGAACCGCCGCGTGCAGTCAGCCTGTACTCCGCCGCACCCAGGCGCGGATGCCCCGCAAGCGCCCCAAACTGCGCACTATCTATCAAACCTTGCGGATGCTCAATCCTCACACCCACGGCAAACGCCTTGGGCTGCATCATAACCGGATGACTCAGGAGCATTTCATATGTATCCCTCGCCGCCTGGCCCGTTGCAAGCACCAGCGCTGCTGTTTCGATTTTTTCTTTACGTTCGCCCTTTTTCAGAATAACACGGGATAAACGCCCATCAATAACCGATATGTTTTCAAGCTTGGTTTCAAAGCAAACCTCGCCGCCTGCTCGGCAGATCGCCTCGCGCATGTTTTTAACAATATTCTGCAAATAATCCGTGCCGATGTGTGGTTTAGCCTGATAGAGTATATCCGGCGGTGCGCCAAACTCCGCGAATGTTTCAAGCACAACCTGCGCGCGTTCGTTTTTGCTGCGAGTAGTCAGCTTGCCATCAGAAAACGTGCCTGCCCCACCCTCGCCAAACGTAACATTGCTCTCGTTGTTAAGCTCGCCTGTTGCCCAAAAATGATCGACATCGCGCTTGCGGTTATCAATATCTCGGCCTCGCTCAACGCAAAGCGGCCGGTAGCCCGCGCGCGCAAGAAAATACGCCGCAAAAAGCCCCGCAGGCCCCAGGCCTGCAATAACGATGCGGCCCTGCTGTGTTTTATCCCCTGTTTTGAGCGCGTACGCCTCCATAGGCTTATAAAAAGCAACCCGCTTATCATCACTTTCCAACAGCCTTTGCTCAAAGCGGCGCTCCAACTGCGCAACCACGCCAATTTGAAAGTGAATATCGTTCTTTTTGCGCGCATCCAAGGATTGGCGAACGATCCTTATCGCCTGCACAGATTTTTTTGGAATGCCGAACGCTTTTTCCAAAATGCCCGGCAGATCGTTCATATCAGCATCCAAGGGCAACCGGATATCCGAAAGTAATAGCGCCATTTTCCCTCCAATCTGAGCTTAACAAAATAAAAACCCACTAACCGGATTGTTCCCACAAAAAAGGCGCCCTACACAATATGCGCCCTTTTGTAAACGACCCTATTTGCCTTTGCGTTACCCGGAGGTAACTTTCACATTCACCTGCGCGACTGTCTGGTTGATAAACAGCTCGAGCGTGACATCATCGTTTAACACATGGATCGTAACATCCAGATCCTCGTATGTTCCTTCGCGGATATTTTCAAGGTCGACAAACGCAATAATGTCATTACGCTCAAGCGGATCAACTATTGAAACCCTGCCCTCAACAGCCACATCCACAGTTTCGGCGCTAAGCTGCGCGCTAAGCCTGGAGCCAAGCCCCATCACCGTAATCGGGATGGCCTTAAACTCCTTGCGGCTTGTTTTTTCACGAATATCAACATAAACATCAACAGCTTCAATGTTGCCAAGCACACGCACACCCTCGGGTATGCTCAACAGGCGCTGCTTTTCATCGATCGCTTCGCGGCGGCCGGAAACATCTATTCCCTCAAACTTAAGCGAAGCGACCTCCGCAAGGCGATCCGCCTCGCCTATTATAACGACCTCGGTGGGTGTTGCAATCGCATCGTAAATTTCGTAGTTGGCGGGCAGGTTGTCCACCCCCAGCAGTGAGCCCATTATGTCTATGGGTACTGTTTTTTTAGGCTGAACCTGCATTTTAACGGTAACTGCGGGCAGTTCATCCAGGAAAAGCTGCGCGTCAACTTCCTCGCCGCTTTCATCCCACAAAATAAGCTCCACGGCGCCATTGTATGTTTGTGTGCGATCGCTCAGCGCAACATAGCAGATTGCCTTGGATACCCGCTGCACATCCTGCTTTGGCCCGCGTATCTGCACATAGCTTATGGGCTGTGAATCGACGCTAAGCTCCGCCTCATCCGCCCAGTAACCTTCGGGCAACACGCCCTCATAACGCACCTCAACAGGCACGGATTTTGATATCAAGCTGTCTATTTCAACATCTATACGCGCAGGCGTTGTCGTATCCAGCCTGCTATCCTGATTATAGGGCGCTAAAATCGAAGCGTTGACAGTTAAAGAATAATTGCCCACGGAATTGACGTTATCAAGGTTGATAAGCGCTGTAAGATAATCCGCCGTAAGATCCTTATAGCTTGTTATGGGCACGCTCACACGCACATTTACGCCACCCTGCTCTTCAAGCGGATTGCCCCTGACAACAAGGCCCTTTGCATGAAGATCGTTTATGCCGCGAAAGCTCACCGGCACATTTTGAATGGTTTTGTTGCGGTAAGGGTTCTGCGTTGTCAGCACCACGCCCCAAACGACCATGGCAAAAAAGATAGCCATGATTTTAAGCCCCAGATTATTGAGAAGCAGATTTCTGAAAAACGTGCCTACCCGGCTCCTTTTGCGTTCATTTTCCATTTTTGCTCCTCCTGGTAAAAAAGCGCGTAAACATTTTGCCGCCGGGTTGTTTGACAAAAATACTATCCAGCAAATCCTTCAGCGCCTTTGCGTCCATATAGCGCACAAGCTTGCCATCCTTAGCGCTTGATATAACACCCGTTTCCTCTGAAACAACAATCGTCACACTGTCCGATACTGTGGATATTCCAAGCGCCGCCCTGTGCCTTGTGCCAAGCTCTCTGGAGATATCCGTATCATCCGACAATGGCAAAAAGCAACCCGCGGCCAAAATCATATCGCCGCGAATAATCATCGCGCCATCGTGCAGCGGAGTGTTGGGCTCAAATATGTTTTCGATCAAGGCGCTGGAGATTCTGCCGTCTATCCTTGTGCCGGTGGAGCTTATGTCCCCAAGGGCAACGTTTTGCTCAATCACAAGCAAGGCCCCAACATGGCGGCGCGCCATGTTAAGCACGGCTTTTTGAATTTCGCGCACATCATCGCTCGATTCCTGCTCGAGGCCGTTTAGAATGCCTCTTTCAAACAGGGTGCCCCTGCCAATGTGCTCAAACGCGCGGCGTATTTCCGGCTGAAAGAGTATCACCACAACGATAATTCCGGATTGCATGATCGAACCCATCAAGAAGCTGATCGTGTTCATTTCCAGAACCTGAACCACAAAGTAGACCAAAAACAGCAAAGCAAAGCCCTTTAACACTTGATAGGCTCTGGTTTCCTTGGTCCATATAATCAGCTTGTATATGAGATAGGCCAGCAGAATGATGTCCACTGCGTCCCCGAACGAAAACTGCGCAAACCCGCTGGTTATGGCGTTTACAATCTCGCTTAAAGACACATTCATCACTCCCTGCTACGCTAAGTGTTTTTGCTATAAAAGCCAGGCGCTCTTGCTGCCCCAAAAGCGCCTGCGCATATTATACCGCAACAAAACCCGGCTGCAAAGCCATCCTTTGAAAATTGGCAAAACTGATGCTAAACTTTCCCGTTTGTTCACATGGTGTTTTTGAGGTCTTTGCGTGTGATAAGCAGCATGCAAACATCATCATCATGGTTGGGGAGCACCTGCCGTTCAAGTCTTTTTAAGAGCGTTGCGCCCTCATATTGCGAAAACTCTCGCTCCAAATCCTCCTCGGTGAGTTTGCTGGATTTTTCATCCACCAAACCATCGGTGTACAGCAGCAGCCTGCCATCAGGAGGCATGACACATTTGTGCTCGCGATATATAATTTCATCCTCCCAATCGCAAATAGGGAGCGCGGGCGAATAGAGGCGCTCAAGCCCCTCGCGCGACATTAAAAGCGGCACTGCGTTAAGCCCCGCGTTTGCCCAGGTCAGCTCGCCCGTTTCAGGATCGAGTATTGCAACAAACATGGAAACATAGAGTTGATCATCCGAGGTCATGGATAAAAACGCTTCGCGCGCGCTATTGAGCATTTCAACCGCCGAATTTGTTTGTGCGCCGCGCATAACATTAGCGAGCACAAGCGTAATCATCGCGGCGGCAATGCCGTGGCCGGAAACATCCGCCACATAAAAGCTGAGCCTGCCATCGTTTTGGCGGATGCAGCCAAACATATCCCCACCTATGCTGCTTGAGGGGAGATAGCGGGATTCCATGCTCACCCGCTCATCCGGCCGCCCCTGTGCAAGGAAAAGATCGCGCTGCATGCGCGCTGCAAAGTTCGCCTCGCTCAAAAGGCGCTTGTTTTGCTCACGCAGCTGCCACTGCTGCCTGTGCTGCTCAGTTATATCTCGAAAAACCTCAACAGCGCCAATTGCAACACCATCCTGGTTTTGCAAAGGCGAGGCTGTTACGGAGTATACACGTCCGTTGTTTCTTTTAATTTGTTCTTGAGGAACTCCCTTTTCCATTGCTGCCTGGCAGATACATGTTTTGCACCTGTTTGCGCTGCCAAACATTTCGCTGCAGCGTTTATCCAGCTGATCGCCAAAGCAGCTGTCGTAGCTTTTGTTGGTGAGCACGACGCGGTTGGAAAGATCCAATACGCGCAGCATCTCCTGCATGGCATCCAGAACGCCCTGCAGGACAATGTTGCTTTTGTTGTGCATTCCCTTTTGCCTCCATACCCAAGCGCAGCATCACTGCTCGCCGTATTGTGTATCCCCGGCGTTATGATCCTTTGCTTTTTCAATAAAAGTAGAATTGGCTTCGAGCAGCTTTTCGCCATTAAGCGTGCCTGTATCCAGATATTCCTGCATGGCAAGCGCGTTAAGCTTGCTGCGCTCGGTTTCCATATTTTCATCCAACATGGGCAGCTCAACAGGCATTCCGTTTACATACTCCACTTTGGTTTTCATTATAACACGCTCCCCTTGTTCTGCTCAACACAAGCATTTGTGTATTTTGTACCCATTATAGCATAATAGTTTACAATATACGATTTTTTTCGACAATATACCACTATTGCATGGCCATATGTAGGGCTCACTTGCTATACAAACATGAAAAAATCATATATAATAACTCAAAACTTAGCGGAGGTTTTTTTCGAGTGTTGATTGTTGACCGGTTTGAAGGCGAATATGCCGTTTGCGAATTGAGCCCGGACACATTTATGCACCTTTCGCTTGCTAAAATTGATGGCGATGTGCGCGAGGGCGATGTGCTTAGCTACCACAACGGCAGATTTGTGGCCGACGTTAAAAGCACCGCTCAGCGCTCAAACGCCATGCGCGAAAAAACTAACCGCCTTTTCCAAAAAACACGCTCACGCCACCCCAATAAATAGCGCCAGCGCAACCCCAATACAACACAAACAAAGCAAAATTGTTCCCGCAGCGCTTTTTAAGCGTTGCTTTTTTACGCAATGCGCCACATATAGCGATAAAAACGCTGCAGCGCCTAACTGCGCGGCTATAACTGCCATAGCTTTAATACCTCAATCCGTCCTTGATTTTTATTCCAAACGTGACCTTGTCGGGTTATACTCAAGCGCTACATCAACGCTAAAGCTAACGCTTGTGTTTTCATATGCGCTTTTCCAATCATAAGCCTCCCATTGCTCCACACTTTCAAACTGCACAACTGCATGCTTGCCCAGCGCAAAAACATCCGACTTTTGCTGCTTGCAGGCTTCATACACCCGCAAAAGCTCACGCTCCAGATAAGCGCTTATGTAATCCTCCACCTCCTGCTCGCTTAAATGCGCAACAGCCTCGGGCCGCTCAACAAGCGCAGAAAGTGAAATTGCAAAATGAGCGCTCGATTTTTCGCCAAGCTCCAGCTTTACTCTTGGCGCCTTACGTGCAGTTAAGCTCACGCTGACGGATTGCTCATCCCCAATGGCCAGCTGTATGCGCCCGTGCTCAAACTGCCCGTTTGCCATCATCACAAGCAATGTGTGGGGGCCGTTTAAAAGCCCAACAACATGGCGATCGTAAAATATTGCGCTGCCCATCATGCCCGATTCAAGGCCGCCCTCTTTATTTATGCTGCCGGGCAAAAACATGCTGTCGCCCAAAATATCCACAGCAGGCTCTTGCTGCTGTGACTTTTGCTTTTCTTCTTTTGGGATTGTAGGCTGCTGCTCATCCTCGCTCTCATCTTGGGGTGTGAAAGCGCCAAGCGGCATCATCACATCTCCCGAGCCCGCGCCCGACCACGCACGATCATAAAACTCCGCCAGCGTCACCGAAGGCGCAAGCCCCGTTATTTCGCCATACTCCACAAATGTGTATTGAAGCTTTGCAACATTTGGGTTCATTTCGCTCTGCAGCCCCCGCACATAATCATCAGCACGCGAGTGCGCAACCACCAAATTAGCATAATAGCGAATTTGCAGCGTGCTCAATGAAACCGAAAGAAAATCTTCAAGCAAGCCCGCCCTTGCCGCCTGCTCGCTTATAATCAGCGCAGTTGCGCGTGAAAGGTTGAGCGAATATGGGAGTGTGCTTTCGAGCAAATCTATCCCCTCAAAAAAGTTCGCGCATTCAACAGCCGCGTAGGCGCACACCTCACCCTGCGAGTTTTCCGTGTTGCCATTGCCCCGCTGCAGCAGCATGCTGATATAATATGGCTTCTCTTCACCCTCATCAATGCCTATTACCAGCGCGTAGCCATATTCATCGGGGCTTTTGTTTTCTATGCAGCCCGCGCTGCACAAAAGCAGCGCAAAAAACGCCAGCGCCCAAAAACGTTTGCTCATGCTTCTTTTTCCTCCTCTTTAGAAGGTTCGCTTTTGTTTTTATCATTTTTGTCTGCGGTTTTCGCCCTAAATATCGTCAACGCCGCGCACAAAACAAGCGGCGCAGCAAGCAGCGCATACCCCTGCCTGCCGATAAAATCGAGCGCTGCCTTGAGCCAGGCAACCCCGGAATGCGACAAAAGCGCCAGCCCGCCCGCAAGCGCGGTAAACGCCGCAAGGTTAGGGCGAATATCCTCCTGCGCAAACACATTTGCGTACATAAGCGAGGCTGTGTAAACATAGTAGCAGGCCGCAAGCACAGCGGACATTACCCAGCCAAAAAGCAGCAGCGTATCAAGACGCGGAAAATACCCTGCGGATTTAAAGCCCATCGTCAGCCTGAACATGGGCGAGTGCATCTGCGCAAGATCCTGATATGAATATGTCATGCCCACACAAAACTGGCAAAGCGCCGCAATAATCCCGCCGATCAGGCCTGCCATATAGCCTGTGCGCCCCGCCGTTTTCATGCCGTGCACGCCGCGCGTTACTATAAGCATGCCAACCATCGCGGGCAAAAAGAGCAAAACCTCGCTTGCGGCATTTTGAAGCATGCTTGAAAAGCCATCGCCAAGAAAGGGCGCAAGCCTATGAAGCTCATAACCATAGCTTGCAAGCGCCAGCGCGCCAACCAATGCGGCAACAAGCAGCCACAAAAAAAGCCTGGCGGTTCGCGCCACACCCTCCCAGCCCAGGTACACGAGCACCAGCACCGCAAGCATAAAATAAAGCAGAATGGTTTTCTCTCCCGCCTGCGGGAAAACAAAGCGCCCAACCATAAGCGTAAAGCGCGCAAGCAGCGACACTGCGCAGCACAAAAGCATGCCCGAAACAAGCAGCGCAACAGCAGCCGCAAGCTGCTTGCCTAAGCCATAGCACAAAAAAGCATAAAGGCTTTGCGTTTTCGAAACACGCATGGCATAAACAACAAGCTCAAACACGATAAGCGCTATAAAAGCGGAGATAAGCATAGATAACCATGCGGAGTTACCCTTAGCGTAGAGCTTTTCGCTATCGGTTGTAAAAACAGCGCTCACCACGGATGCGATAGTCACCACGCTTAACGCTTCCTGATAGCCTATGCGCCCCTGCTTTAAATTCATACATCCTCCCGCGTGTTTGTGTAATCCGTCGCGCGTGAGTGGCTTGTGACGCGCCCGCGTAATATGCCCGGCCTATCCGTATACGTTTTTGGTGAAACCGGCGCAAGGAAAGGCACCCCATATGATTTTTGCGAGGCGATCCAGCCGCCGATGATAAGCACCCCCAGCGCAAAGCCTAAAAGTCCGGAAAGCCACGCCGCAAAAACCAGCCCAAGCCTGAAATAGCCCGCTGAAATCTGCGTTGAATAATCCGGAATAGTGAACGTACCCAAGCCGGATAATGCCACCACTATCAGCACAACCGTGCTGACCATGTTGGCTGAAACTGCCGCCTGCCCAAGTATCAGCCCGCCAATAATGCCGATTGCCTGCCCCGCGCTGCCCGGCACACGAATGCCCGCCTCGCGCAAAAGTTGGAAAACCCACAGCAAAAAAAGCACCTCCGCGCCAAATGGCAAAAACACCATCTGCCTTGATGCGATGATTGTTGTGAGTACCTCCGTTGAGAGCATGCCCGGATGATGCAGGCAGGTTGCAAGAAAATAGCCCGGAAGCAAAATGCTTATTATCGCGCCAAGGTAGCGCACCACACGCAAAATCATCCCAAGCGGGCGGCGCATGTAAGCATCCTCCGAGGTGCTCATGAGCGTAAAAAGCGTAACGGGCATTACATTTGCAGCAGGGCTTCCTTCCACTAACACCGCAACATGCCCTTGCATAATGTGCGCGGCAGTGCGATCCGGCCGCTCTGTGCAAAGCACCTGTGGCAATGGAAATATGCTGTGGCGTTCCGTTAGCTGCTCGATTGTTCCCTCGCCGATTATCATGCGGGTATCCACCTTGGAAAGCCGTTTTTTCACTTCATCCAGCAGCGATTGGTTAACTATCCCCGCGCGGTAGGCAACCACGAGCGAAATGTTGTTTTTTGCGCCCGCCTTTTGAAACTCGCACACAAAATCCTCAGTTTGGATTATGCGCCTTAACAATGTTACATTTGTGCGTATGCTTTCGTTAAAGCTCTCCTGCGGGCCACGCACAACCTTTTCGTTTTCGGCTGTTCCAACACCACGGTGCTCAAAACCGCGCGTATCCATAATCACAGCCTGATTTTCGCCTTCAATCATCACTATTGATTGCCCCTGGAGTATGGCTGTCTTAATCTCGCCCCAATCGCCGCTAAGCTTTGCCTCCTGCTGGGCAAACACATGCTCGATAGCATATAGTGCAAGCTCATCCTTTGCGCCATCCATGCAGCCCGGGCGCATGCCCTGCCTCAAAATAAAGTCGTTTATCTGCTGGCCGCTTGCCATGCCGTTTATGCACACAACAAGCGCCTCAATTCTTCCGCCCAGCAAAAAGCGGCGAAAAAGAACATCCGTGTTGATTTCCGCATAAAAGTCGGCTTTTAGTCTGCTTTCGTTTATTTTGAGCGAGCTTGAAGCCGGGGGCGGCGGCTTGGCTGCTTTTGCTTTTTTCTCCTCAGGATAACCGCCAAAAAAGCCGGGCTCACCCTGCTCTGTTTCCAGCAGCTCAAATTCCTCCTCATTGTGGTCAAAACGTAATAAATCAGCAAGCTTACCCAAAACAATCCCTCCTGTTTATTACAGTATTTGCAGATAACAAAAAAGCATTCCCACATGGGAATGCTTAGACTGTCAAAAAAGTGCTGCGGCTACGCCGCACATCACTTTTTTGAGATAACCACATTTTTATTGCAGCTACGCTGCGGGCATAAAAATGCCCAAGGTGTGGGCTGGCGGGCGTACACGCTTCGCAGTTCGCAATGCAAGTTTTTGCAAAACATGCTTGTTCACTGGTCTTTCGCCGCGCTTCATCTGCCACAGGCAGCGCTTGGCTCCGACTCTTGCCCGCATATTAAAAATCAAGGGGGTTGCGACCCCTTGATAATCCCCAGGAATAGTTTTTTGAAGCATCTATGCTTTAATTCGTTCTCGCATTTCATCCATACCCTTATACATCCGCTCAAGCGCGTTAAGCGCCTCAATGCGTTCCTCCGCCTCAAAATCCTCAAGCAATGTGTTTGCAATCATCTCCATGTCGATTTCGCACCATCTGGCAAACTCTTCACCTTTTTTTGTGAGCGAAACCCGAATGCAGCGGCTATCCCCCACATCCCTCGTCCGTTTAAGAAAGCCCGCCTTCTCCATCCTCCTGATCGATACACCCGCCGATGCCTTTGAAACCCCAAGCGCCAGCGCAAGCTCATTTTGTGTGGGTGTGCTCCTCGCCTGAATTTCAAAAAGCAGCGCGGGCTGCCCCTCATAAAGGCCATATTTACTCAACGTGCGCTGCACGCAGAAATTATACGCCTGGTTAAGCTTTATGTATGTGTCGAGCGCTTCGCGCGCTACGCTGTGCTGCTTTTTCTGCTCCATTCAGCTTAGCTCCCTGCCTATGCGGATTATCCTGAAAAGCCTGTCCGCAAAGTTATCGATTAACGCAATTGCCTTTTCGCGGTTTCCTTCTTTTGTGGCCGCAATGTATAGTGTTGTGAGCATGCTGTAAGCCTCTCGCTTAACCTTTTCATCCTGCCCCTGCTCAACATCAACGCCAAAAAACTGTATGCAGGGCGTTTTTGTGTTTTTGCAGCGTTCAACAATAGTTTTTATTGCCGGGCCCTGATGGCCATCCGTCAAAATTCCCTTTTGCGCCTCACCCGTAATGACTAGAGAGGCACGCTTGAGGTAACTCTCAAAGTGCACTGCATCGAGCAGCGCATCCACGCTCGGGCGGCAATCGGCCCTTAAAGCAGGCACAAGCAATGTGTGCAAGCCTGGCATATCGCCCACTGTTTTTAACAGCGCAGGCACAAGCTCGCAAAACAAATCGAGATTTTTTGATCTGCTTTTGTTTTCAGCCTGCGTAAGTTCCAGCGCATGCGAAATTATGTTTTTGCGGTTAAGCACATTCAAATCGTTTGTCATCAGCGTAAACTTAACCTCCTGCAGGCGCGAGTGCACAAGCTCAAGGTCGATGCTGCTTAGCCTATCGATATCCTCACGGCCGCCTGACAGCTCCTGCCCTTGCTCATCAAGCAGTTTGATGCCCAGCGCACGAAGGCAGCCCAGCCCATAGTCGCCAATCTGACTTTTTGAATCGCTGATTATTATTTCGTTTAAACCTTCATCCAGCGCGCGGCGAATAATTTCGCCTATCCCAAAGCTGGAGCATGGGGCTGTTGCCTGCTCAAATTCCTTTGGCATTTCAACAACGGCGGTGCTGCCATAAAGCACGGCATAATGTGCGTCGATTTTTTCTGCTCCGGGCCCTTTAACCTGAATTGTGCGCTCAGTGCCGCAGCCCGCGGTCAAAAGCGCATCAACCGTGCCCGCCTCACCGTAGGCTATGGGGAACGGCTGTATCTTTACGCCTGAAAAATGCCTGCGCGCTGCAATCGTCAGCCTGCGGATAACCTGCTTGCTTGTGATTAACTCCCCAACCGAGTCGGGCGCAAGCAGAAAAACGATGCCCTTGCCCGCGTGGCTGCGCTTGCCGCGCCGCTTGGAAAAGCGCAGGCCGTAAAGCTCCTCCTGCGCCCCGCAAAGCGTTCCATCGCGCTCAACCTTCCCAAAAAAGGTCAGACCATCGATTTTTTCCAGCGCGTTGGATTCAAGGTATGGGCGGGTTGTTGTTAAATACATGCCCACACCTGCATCGGCTGAAAGTTTTTTATATATGCGGCGCATCTGCTTGAGGCTGCCGTTTGTAAAAGCGCAAATATAGCAGGGATCCTGCGAGGCATATGTGGCGGCGCTGACCATTCCCCCAAGCACATGCAGGCCCTTAACATCGCTCACGGTCAGCACGGAGAAAATCTCTTCCCAGAACTGCTGCGGAGTAATGTCGCCCTTTATATCCGGCACATCGAAGCACACGCCAAAGGCAAAATGCAAAACTTCCATTATGTTTCCTCTCCCAACTCTTCAGCCAGCAGCAGCGCCTGCTCCCACGCTTTATAGGTATCATCCAGCTCTTTTGTCAGCTCTTCAATATTCTTCGACAGCTCCGCTACCTTTTGATAATCACAGGAAACCTCCGGCTTTGCAAGCGTCAGCTCAAGCTCAAGCTTTTCACTTTCCAGCTGCTCGATCTCCCGCTCAAGGCGCCGCGACTCGCCCTTTGTTTTTACATAGGCGCTCTGACGCTCTTTTTTCAGGTGGTATTCGTTCTTGGGCTTCTTAGCGGTCTCCTGCGGTGTTGACTGCATTTGCTGCATGGCCTCTAAAAAAGCATCGTACCCGCCGATTGTTTCCGTGAGCCCGGTTTTGTCGAGATACAGCACGCGATCCGCAATACGGTTAACAAGGTAACGATCGTGCGTGACGATAAGCATCGCGCCGCCATAATCCTCGAGCGCACTTTCGAGCGTTTCACGCGAGGCAATGTCAAGATGGTTTGTTGGTTCATCAAGCAGCAGCAGGTTTGAACCTGACAGCATTAGCTTCAAAAGCTGCACACGCGCTTTTTCGCCGCCGGAAAGCATTTCGATTTTCTTTTCAACCTGCTCTGCACGAAACAAAAACGCTGCAAGCGCATTTCTCATTTCAGTTTGTGTTCTTCGAGGGTATGCGCTCCAGACCTCCTCAAGCACAGTTCTTTCAGGCTGCATGGATCGCATGTTCTGTTCATAATAGCCCGGCTCCACGTTCGCGCCAAAATAATGGAGGCCGCTATCGGGCGCAAGCTTACCCATTAAAATATGCAGCAAGGTTGTTTTTCCGCAGCCGTTTGGCCCCAGAAGGCAAACCCTCTCCCCCGCGCGAATGTGCAGCGATACATTCTCAAAAAGCCGGTTTTCCCCAAACGACTTTTGAACATCCTCCACAATAAGCACATCGTTTCCCGGCACCTGCCTCACGTCAAACGAAAAGCGCACGCTTTCGACTTCCTTTTCGGGCGCAACAAGCGTGGACTCAAGGCGGGCGATCTGCTTTAGCTTTGATTCCGCCGTTTTGATGTTGCGCTCCCTGTTCCACCGGCGCTGCTGCTCCACAATGCCTTCGATTCTTCGAATTTCCTTGCGCGTGTTGTAGTATTGGCGGCGTAAGGTTTCCTGCTCGGAAGCGCGCAATTCCAAATGCCTTGTGTAATTCCCCTTCGAGGCAAACATTTTGGTGTTGCTGATTTCAAGCGTTCTGTTTGTTACCCTATCGAGAAAATATCTGTCGTGCGAAATCACGATGTATGCGCCCGCATAGCTTCGCAAATAGTTTTCCAGCCACTCCATTGACCACACATCAAGGTGGTTTGTCGGCTCATCTAGCAGCAGCAAATCCGCTCCGCTCAAAAGCACGCGCGCAAGCATCGCCTTGCCTAGCTGCCCGCCGCTTAGCACGCTTGCGGGCTTTTCAAGCTCATCCTCCAAAAACCCAAGCCCCAGCAGGGCTGAACGCGCCCGGCTTTGATATTGCAGGCCACCCTGCGCTTCATATTGCTCCTGCAAGGCATATTGCCGCTTAACCAGCTCATTGATGCGCGTTTGCTCTTTTTCCTGGTTAAGCTGCCTGTTTACTTTTTCAAGCTCAAGCTCAAGCTGCATCAGCGGCTCAAACACCTGCATCACTAAAGAATAAAGCGTTTGCCCCGGCAGCAAAGCCGGGGTTTGCTCAAGGCTGCCCACGCGCAAAAGCTTCGTGCGGATGACTTCGCCTAAATCCGGCTGCACATTTCCCAGCAACATTTGAAACAGCGTGGTTTTCCCCGCGCCGTTTGCTCCGATAAGCCCAATATGATCCTTAGCCGCAACCTCAAAGGAAATCTCGGAAAAGAGGGTGCGGCTACCAAAGCTCTTTCCCAAATTCCGAACCGACAACAGCGCCATGCTTCCCTGCGTTTCCTAACTTTTATATTCGATGTATCATACCATATTCTCCCGGGCGCACGCAACAAAGGGCAGGCGCTAAAGGGGTTTTTCGGCGCTTTCGCCTCATTTGCCGCAAGCGCCCGCCAATTGCGTGCCAATATGTTAACAAAGGACGAATATTTCCCGCCAATATTGATTTTGAGCGCCAAATACAAGATAATTGTATTACCTTGTTGCTTTGTGTCATTTTTGGTTTATATATATGTTAATGCTTATCTTCGGAAAGGAGTCCAGCTATGCCCAAGCGGGTTGCAAAATGGATTGTTGCCGGTATAAAAAGCTTGCCCAAGCGCTCGCGCATGGGTGCTGTGCTGATTATCGGGCTGGCAGCGGTCGGCTTCGTTTTATTGCCGCTGCTTTATAATGGTTATCTTTTTTCGCCTCCCCCAACTGAGGAGGCATTTGCCGCACCCTTACCAACGCCCACATTCACAGCAACGCCAAGCCCCACGCCGGTGGTTATCCCGCAACAGCCGGACGAGCCTTTATACCAAACGCTCATGCTGGAAAACGACAATGAGGATGTTGCAAAGCTGCACACCCGCCTCATGGAATTATTCTTTTTGGAGGACGATGAATCCTCCACTTATTATAGCGAAACGACCGCAAGCGCCGTCTCCCTTTTCCAGCGTGCGCAGGGCATTGAGCAGACCGGCATAGCCGATAGCGCCACGCTTGAGCTTTTATATAGCGAAAACCCCGTTTCCTACCACATAAAGCTGGAGGATAGCGGCTCCGATGTTAAAAACCTGCAGCGCCGCCTAAAGGAACTGGGCTACTACGATGAAAAGGACAATGGCTTTTTTGGCGCGGCTACCGAACGCGCCGTGCAGGCGTTCCAGCTAAAGAACGGCCTAGAAATTACCGGCGTGGTGGATCGTGAACAACATTACCTTATCTATTCACCCGAGGTGCTGCCCGCGATTGACCCAACGCCAACACCCAAACCAACACCAACGCCAAAGGCAAGCTCGACTCCAAAGGCGAGCTCGACTCCCAAAGCGTCATCCATACCCAAGGCAACCCCTACTCCTGAGCAATACATCATTCCTGAGGAAAACCCAACGCCTAAACCGGCAAAAACAACCGTTCCCAACGGCTGGGGTACGCTTGACGATCTGATTGGCAACAGCACGCCGGAGCCCGACCCCAAACCTGTCTCCACGCCAAGGCCCCCATCATCCTCCGGTGGTGATACGGGCAGCTACGGCACGGGTGTTAGCGCGATGATTGCCGCCGCAAAAGCACAGCTTGGCAAGGCCTATGTTTGGGGCGAGGAAGGGCCTGATTATTACGATTGCTCCGGTTTGGTGTATTACGCCTTGCGCCAGTCCGGCGTAAGCGTGGGTCGCTACACGGCAATCAGCTTTAGCCAGGTTGAAAGCTGGCGCCCAATTTACAGCCTGAATGAATGCAGGGCTGGTGACCTGATATTCTTAAAATCCGACACAAAGGACTATGTAAACCACACCGGCATATATTTGGGCGGCGGCCAGTTTATCCACGCCTCCTCAAGCGCCGGCAAGGTTGTGATAAGCGATTGCACAACGCCTTATTATGTGCGCAACTTTGTAGTCGCAAGAAGAGTTTTTTAAGCGCATGGAGTGCAACTGCTGCCCCAGGCATTGTAAAGTGGATCGTAAAATAAGCGCCGGCTATTGTGGAGCAGGCGCTTTGCCACGCGTGGCGCGTTTTGCGCCGCACCATTGGGAGGAGCCGCCAATAAGCGGCTCAAGCGGTTCCGGCACGGTGTTTTTTTCGGGCTGTTGCCTTAGCTGCGTTTTTTGCCAGAATGTTTCCATCAGCGCCGCTCAAAAAGGATCCGAAGTGAGCGCGCACACTCTTGCCGAAATTTTTCTGCGCCTTGAGGAACAGGGTGCGCACAATATAAACCTCGTTACGCCAACACCGCATATATCCACCATTCGTGAAGCGCTTATTTTAGCAAAAGAAGAAGGGCTTAGCATTCCAACCGTATACAACACGGGTGGATATGATAGTGTTGATGCGCTTAAAAGCCTCGATGGCCTCATCGATATTTACCTGCCCGACCTTAAATACGTTTGCGCGCAAAAAAGCCAGCGTTATTCTTCCGCACCAAACTATTTTGAGCACGCGAGCGCTGCGCTTAATGAAATGTTTCGTCAGGTCGGCCATCTCAAATTGGATAAAAACAGCATTGCGCTCAAAGGAATGCTTATACGTCACCTCGTTTTGCCCGGCAACCTTAAAAACACGCGCGATGTGCTCAAATATATTCTTGAAACATATTCAAAAGGCATGTTTGTTTCACTGATGGGGCAGTATTTCCCACCATCGAGCACGCTTGAGCCCCCGCTAAACCGCAGGTTAACACAAAGAGAATACGAAAGCGCTGTGGACGAATGCATACAACTGGGGTTCAATAATGTATATATACAATCCATATCCAGCGCAACTGAAACATACGTACCACAATTTTATGACGATCCAATTAACAATTATTAAATTTCGTTCATAATTTGTTTGCAATTTTTTCTCCCGAAAACCAGAAAAAAGCGAGAAATATTTCAAAAAAGCACTTGTAAAACACATTGCCCGGTGTTACAATAATGTTGCAAGGATTGCAAGGGTCAACAAAAAGCAATAAAAGGATATTTTTCTTTCCGTCCGGGAAACAACAGTATTCTTCATTGACTGTTCTTCCTCCTTACAAGACACCTAACGAACTACTTTGTACATCATACCTGCCTCCAGGCGGCCAGGGCAACCGGCTGGATCAGCAGATAACCGGACGGAATTTATTGAACAGGAGCCGTTTTACGGCTCCTGTTATTTTTTGCCCGTTTTTGCATTAAAAACACGGAGCAAATCATAGCCTGATTTGCCCCGCGCTCAAAGCCTTGCTTATTAAGTATAGCTCTTTAGATCTATTTTTCCTCTATAAGCCCTTCCTCGTTAAATGTTTCATCAGCCGAGGCAGGCTGCAGGCTCGCTGGCTTTTGCACGCCATTTACATCGATCATGGTGTCGCCCGGGAGCAAAAGCTCGCTAACCGTAACAAACTCATAACCCTGCTCTTTTGCCGCATTGATAAGCAATGGCAAATATTCTTCGATTTTGTAGCCATTATTGTGCGTTAGGATTATGGAGCCTGACGAAAGCTTTGGCACCACTGAGTTTAATATCTGCTCGGTGGAGCGCTCCTGTTTCCAATCGATAGTATCAAGATTCCACTGCACAGGCACATAACCCATCGCACGCAGCGTTGTTATAACAAGATCGTTATATTCCCCATAGGGCGCACGGAATGTTTTTGTTCTAACGCCGGTGATCTTCTCAATTTTATCATCCAGCGTTTTTACATCCTTTTTAATATCCTCCGCGCCCAGCTGATTCATGTGCGGATGCTTATCCGTGTGGTTGCCAAGCTCGTGGCCTCTTAGCGCAATCTCCTTAACATGCTCAGGGTATTCATCCACCCAAATGCCTGTTAAATAAAATGTGGCTTTGATGCCCTGGCGATCCAGCTCATCAAGTATAAATGGGGTTCTGTCGTCCTCCCAGGCAGCATCGATCGTCAGCGCGATTTTATTATCATCGCGCTGCACATTATACACAGGCAGCTCCCTGTGCTTGCCCGCAAGCACCTCCAGCTCATAATTTTCGTAAGGCATAGCGCCCACTGCCGTTGGCTCCCCAATTCTTTTGTCATTGCCGCCCAACACAAGCGCCAGCACCAATCCTGCGATTAGCACCACCGCAGCAACTCCCGCAATAATCAACGTTTTTTTAGTCAGAACAAAAACGCGCATACTCACGCCTCCCCGCATTTACTCATACAATACCTATGCGGATGGGATGCCTGTTCATGCGCTAAATTGGAAAAAATGTCGTTTACGTAGGGTGTTTGTGCATGCTAAATGGTTAATCAGGCGGCTGGTATAGGCGAACCGGGCCATTTAACCATGTAATCGATGGATACTTCAGCAGCAACCGTAATCTGGCTCGGCTGAATTTGTGAAGTCGGGCTAAGCCCATCTTCCGTGGCCTGCACGGATACGGTTGGGGATTCGTAGGCGATCACCTTTGTGATTGCCTGCATCACCTCAATATCCTCCTGCATTGCCACAGGGCCCTGCAGATCGACCCCGGCTGAGGCCGCCATAATCTGCGCCTTATCCTGCGCATCCTCCACGGCCAAAGCAAGCGCCTGCTGGTAATGCACGGTTTCATCAAGCAGGTGATATTCAATCTGCAAAATTTCCGCGCCTGTCAGTATCATGGATGTTACAAGATCGCCCGTCTTTTTCACATTGCTCAGCTTAATTGTTATGTTGTTTGTGATGCTGTATCCCGTCACCTCTGAAGGGTTTTTGGAGTTATCGTGCACGGGGGCCGTCACCTCCTGCACGCGGATGTTTGAGTCTGCGATCCCCTGCTCGCGGATTGCTAAAAGCACCTGTTCCATAAGCAAAGCGCTTTGCTGCTGAGTTTCCTCAACGGTTTCCGCCTGATTAACGACAGAAACGTTGATTGTGGCAACATCCGGGTCGGCATACACCTTACCCACGCCAACGACAGACATCGTGCGCTGCTCGCGCTCAAGCTCCTGCTTGATTACAATTTCCTGTGTGGTTTTGTTTTGCTGGTTCTGCTGCTGTGTGATTTCCTCCTGAGTTTTGCAGCTTGAGCCAAGCAGCAGCACAAACACAAGCGACACACAGGCGATTGATTTAAAACGCATGGAGTACCTCCTGTTTTGCGGCTGCGCGCCACCGGAGCGATTGTTATTCATCAATATCCCCATTGTGGAACACATCCTGCACATCATCGTTATCATCGAGCAAATCCAGGAATTTTTCGACCTTTTTTATCGCCTCAGGGTCAGAGACTGTTACGCTGTTTTGCGGAATCATATCTATCTGCGCTGAAAGGAAAGTTAAACCCGCCTGCTCAAGCTTTTCGCGAACTGCGGAAAAATCGGTCGGTTCGGTATACACTTCAAAAACATCATCCTGCGGGACAAAATCCGCCGCGCCCGCGTCAAGCGCAGCCAGCATAATTTCATCCTCATCCATATCCGCATCGCGTTCGATAAGTATTACGCCCTTTTTATCGAACATCCAGCTCACGCAACCGGAAGCTCCAAGGCTGCCGCCGCTTTTGTCGAATATGTGGCGCATCTCCGCGGCGATGCGGTTGCGGTTATCCGTCACCACCTCAACGATAACCGCCAGACCCCCCGGGCCATAACCTTCGTATGTGCATTCCTCATAATTCACGCTGCCCAGCTCGCCCGACGCTTTTTTGATTGAGCGGGTGATGTTGTCGTTAGGCATGTTGTTTGCCTTTGCTTTTGCGATTACATCGCGAAGCTTGGAGTTGTTATTCGGGTCCGCCCCGCCCTCTTTTACCGCAATTGCGATTTCACGGCCAATTTTAGTAAATATCTTGCCGCGTTGCGAGTCGGTTTTTTCTTTTTTGTTTTTGATATTAGCCCATTTGGAATGTCCGGACATGCTTGCCCCTCCCTCGATTGTTCACTTAGCGAAAATTATACCATTTGTAAAATGTATTGTACAGGCTTCGCCGATTTTGAATCGTTGGTGCAGCGGGGCTTGACTTCAATTATAGGCTCCTGTAAACTGGACAGAACATTTTGATTTGTATTATTTTCGCATTATTATAGGAGGAGTTTTTATGGAAAAAGTAGTTATGGATGGATTAACTTTTGACGATGTTTTGCTCATTCCTGCTCAATCCGATGTAACACCCAACCAGGTTTCATTAGGCACTCAGCTCACGCAAAACATCCGCCTGAACATTCCTCTGATGAGCGCCGCTATGGATACTGTCACAGAAGCACGCATGGCGATCGCCATGGCCCGCGCGGGTGGCATGGGCATAATCCACAAAAACATGACGATTGAAGAGCAGGCTGCAAATGTCGATCGCGTAAAACGCTCCGAGCATGGGGTAATCGTTGATCCTTTTTTCCTTGCGCCTGATCAACTAGTGTCCGATGCGCTGGCGTTGATGAGCAAATATCGCATATCCGGCGTGCCGATTACGGTTAAGGGCAAGCTTGTTGGCATACTTACAAACCGCGACCTTCGCTTTATCGAAAACACAAATGTTCCCATTCGCGAGCACATGACAAGCGAAAAACTTATCACCGCCCGCGAGGGTATCACCTTGGATGAAGCAAAGGAAATTCTGCGCAAGCACCGCATCGAAAAGCTGCCCATCGTGGATGAACAGTTTAACCTCAAAGGGCTTATCACCATAAAGGATATTGAAAAAGCAATTCAGTACCCCATGTCCGCAAAGGATCAAAACGGCAGGCTGGTAGTGGGCGCGGCAATCGGCGTATCCAGGGATGCGTTTGAGCGCGCACAGGCGCTCATTGAAGCTAAGGTTGATGTTATCGCAATCGACACAGCGCACGGCCACAGCCGTGGCGTGCTTGAGGCAATTAAGAGAATGCGCTCGGCATTCCCAACGCTTGACATAATCGCGGGTAATGTCGCAACCGCGTCCGCCGCGGAGGCGCTGATTGAAGCGGGTGTGTCTGCAATCAAGGTTGGCATTGGCCCGGGCAGCATTTGCACAACACGTGTGGTTGCGGGCATTGGCGTGCCGCAGATTACGGCAATCATGGAATGTGCGCGCGCAGCAGCGCCCCACAACATCCCTATAATTGCCGATGGCGGCATAAAATACTCGGGCGATATCACAAAGGCGATCGCCGCAGGGGCGCATTGCGTGATGCTTGGAAGCCTTCTCGCGGGCACCGATGAAAGCCCCGGCGAGATGGAAATTTACCAGGGGCGGCGTTTTAAGGTTTACCGCGGAATGGGCTCCATAAGCGCGATGGAGCGCGGCAGTAAGGACCGCTATTTCCAGGAGGATGCACAGAAGCTTGTGCCCGAGGGCGTGGAAGGCCGCGTGGCCTACAAGGGTTCGCTTCACGAGGCTGTTTTCCAGCTTTGCGGAGGGTTAAAAAGCGGCATGGGTTATTGCGGCACCCCCACGATCGACAGCCTGCGCGAAAACGGCCGTTTTATAAAAATCACAGGCGCCGGGCTTGCTGAAAGCCATCCGCACGATGTATATGTCACTAAGGAAGCGCCCAACTATTCGGTGCAATAGAATATGCCTACGCTTACAGGTTACTTAAAACAATTTGATAAGCTTGCGTTTGCACTGTCCGGCGGGCCGGACAGCGCCGTTTTACTGCGCGAAACTGTCAAAGCGCTTGGCCCGGCACGCGTAATTGCAATCACAATCAAGGGCACATGCACGCCAACCTCACGCATTATGCTTGCGCAGCGCATCGCACAGCTTGCACAAGTTGAGCACATCGTTATTTCTGCGGACACCTTGGAGGAGCGCGATTTTTGCGACGCGCCCGGCATACGCTGCGCCAATTGCAAGCAAAACGCTCTGCTCTTTGCGCTTAAGGAGGCTTTTTTGCGCGGTTATAACAATTGCGCAACCGGCCTGAACTTAAGCGACCCCGTGCAGCTGCACAGCGGCTTTTCATTTGATGGGCTCGTTCACCCTTTTATCGCCTGCAAAATGAGCAGCAAAGAAACGATGGCGCTTAGAGGCGGCAAGATCAGTAGCAATTACAACGACTGCCTTTTTGAAAGAATTAAGGATGATATCAAGCCCTCCTTCGATTTGCTCGATACCATCGATGCAATCGAGCAGGCGCTGTTAAGCGCCGGCATCACAGCCGAGGCGCATGTTTATAAGGGCGGCGTAAGGCTCGTTTCGCCTTCATCGGGCAATGTTATAGTAGAAAGCGAAAGACACAAAGCGGCGGCAATCTTAGCGGAATTTGGCTCTGCGCCGCTTTTTGAGTAGGTGGGTTATGAATGCGTCACAGCATTTTTGTGTGCTTTACAACCGCCGCCTCTTTATTTGCCCTGCGCCCGCGTTGCTTGGAAAAGCACAAAAGAGTTTGACAATTCAAAATGCCCTATGTAATATGAAGTGAGACGGCATTCAAAACGCATGCCGCTCTATTGTTTGTGCGCAAAACCGGCCGCACGGGAGGTAAAAAGTGCATCACGATAAAAAGGATAATTCCTCCGCCCCAAGTAAAGGGAGCGCCCCGAGCGTAAGCAGCGCGAGGGCGCATTTTGCGAATTACTTCGATGAAATATTAAGCGGAGCAAGCGTTGGCCTGTGGGATTGGGATTTGCGCAGCGGCCACATAATATACAGCCGCGAATGGGAGCGCATTGCAGGCTATGATGAAGGCGAGCTTGAGCCAACGCTCGACTCCTGGGAAAACGCGGTGCTTGATGAGGACATCGGCTCCGCCAACGAGGCTATCGACCGTTATTTGCGCGGCGAAACACAATCATACATTGCGGAGTTTCGCATGCGCCGCAAGGATGGCAGCATAATCTGGGCGCAGGATAAGGGCATCGTGACCGAATGGGACGATGAGGGCAAGCCCGTGCGCTTTGTGGGCGTGCTGCAGGATATCACTCACCTTCGCCAAACCGAGGACGCGCTTAGCCAAAGAAACGCGCACCTTAGCTTCATTGCTAACATGGTGGGCCTTGCAACATGGGAATACGACATTAAAAACAGCCGCATATTATACAGCCCGGAATACATTCAAATGCTTGGCCTTAGCCACGACACGGTGCAGGCCACACTCCAGGAATGGGGCAGCTGGATTCATCCTGACGATTATTTCGATGCGCATGAAGCGTTTGAAAACTATCTTTCCGGCAAATCGGATCAATACTCACACAAGTTCCGCATACGCAAACAAAATGGCGAATACATTTGGTTCCTCGATTCGGGAAGAATTGTCGAGTGGGATTATCGCGGAGAGCCTTTGCATATTTTAGGCGGATCGTTGGATATCACCGCCATGAAGCTGACCGAGGAAAAGCTCGAGGAGCTGCTGCATGAAAACGAACAATATAACGTGCGCCTGCAGCTGGAAATTCAAAATACGGTAAAAAAGCTCGATGAAGCCCGCCAGATGAACCATGCCGTTTTTGATGCCAACCCCTACGTAAACATACTTTTTGATAAAGACCTTAACGCGATCGATTGTAACCCGGCGACTGTTGCATACCTTGGTTTTGAAACCAAAGAGCAGCTTTTGGCCGGCATTTTGCCGTTGATTCATAAAAACATGCCCGATTATCAGCCGGATGGAAAACCCTCCGTGCCGCTGACTGAGCGCATTGCTCAAACGATCAAGGAAGGTTACCTTGAATTTGAAACAGAGCTAAACCTCAACGGGCAATCAACACCCATGCGCTTTGTTATGAAAAAAATCCCCTATAAAGAGGATTTTGTTGTCGCGGTTTATCAGCTTGACCTTAAGCAGCTCAAGGAGGCAAAAAGCGAGCTTCAGCGGCAGGACAAACTGCTGCGCGATGTTAACGGCGTTGCAACCACGCTGCTTGAGGCAAATGTTGATGATTTTGACCCCACAATGTGGAGCTGCTTAAAGCTGCTTGGCGAAACTATGCGTGTGGATATCGTTTCGCTCTGGAAAAACTGCGAGCATGAAGGCCAAAGCGCAAGCCAGCAGCTATTCTGCTGGTCCAGAGATGATATTTCCTACAAAAAAACACCGGAAGATCGCCTGCTTATTTATAGCAATGTGCCCGAGTGGCACGATACGCTAATTTCAAACAGCAGCGTTAGCACCCCGCCACAAACAACGCTCGCCGCAAAATACAAGTTCTCCCCCTACCCTGTGATTTCCACGCTGATGATACCCATACGCCACAGCAACGAGTTTTGGGGTTTCCTCAGTTTGGACGATTGCAGCAAGGAGCGCCCATTTTCAAGCGCGGAGGAAAGCATACTCACCTCCGCCACAACGCTATTCGTTTCCTCCATTTTGCGCAACGAGGGGCTAATCAACCTCATCGCCGCAAAGGAGGCTGCACAAAAGAGCGCAAGGGCGAAAACACAGTTTTTAGCCAACATGAGCCATGAAATCCGCACGCCGATGAACGCAATCATAGGCATGACGGCGATCGCCCGCAAATCGGACGAAATGGAGAAAATTCAATACAGCCTCAACCGCATCGATGGCGCCTCGCAGCAGCTGCTGGGCATTATAAACGACATACTCGATATGTCCAAAATAGAGGCAAACAAGCTTGAAATTGTTGCACGCGAGTTTAACTTCAACAAAATGATGCGCAATATTTTCAACGTGATAAACGTCAAAATCGAGGAGAAAAATCAAAAATTCTCATTCGATTTTGAGGATATGTTTGGCCGCAATGTTATTGCCGATGAGCTTAGGCTCACACAGGTGATAGTTAACCTGCTAACAAACGCGGTTAAGTTTACGCCCGAGGAGGGCGAGATCAACCTGCGCATGCGCCAAACCCCAACGGATGATGACAGCGCAATACTCCACGTTGAGGTTCAGGACACGGGCATTGGCGTTGATGACGACCAAAAAGAGCGGCTTTTCCAATCCTTTGAGCAGGCTGATGGCAGCATCACCCGCCGCTTTGGCGGCACAGGGCTTGGCCTTGCAATCTGCAAAACGATCGTAACCCTTATGGGTGGGGATATCTGGGTGGAAAGCACAAAGGGCAACGGCTCCACATTTATTTTCGAGGTGGACATAAAGCTTGGCCACGAAACGCTTGAGCCGGCGACGCGCAGCCCGCGCAGCAACCTTCGCATTTTGGTGGCTGACGATCATGAGGATGTGCTGCTATACTTCCAGAGCATACTGCAGGGCTTCAAAATGGATGCCGATTGCGCAAGCGATGGGCAGGAAGCTATCGACATGGCGGTCTCAGCGCTGCAAAGCGGGCGCCCTTACGACCTCATTTTCCTCGACTGGAACATGCCGAATGTTTCAGGCGCACAGGCTGCTGAGGAAATCAACCGCATGATGGATGGCAGCACCACAATCGTTATGATTTCTGTTGCGGATTGGTCCGAATTAAAGGGTGATGCACTAAAGGCAGGCGTGCAGCATTTTCTTGCCAAGCCAATCCAGCCATCGCTTTTGTTTAACACAATCGTTGAGTTGACCGAATACCCCGGCATGGACGATAACTACAACTCCGGCCAGGAAGTATCCAACTGGGAGAATAAAACGATACTTCTTGCGGAGGATATTGAGATCAACCGCGAAATTCTCATGAGCATACTTGAGGACACGGGCGTTAAAATCGAATGCGCCAAAAATGGCGTGCAGGCGGTGGATATGTATCAGCGCAACAACGACCGCTACGACCTCATTTTGATGGATGTGCAAATGCCCGACCTTGATGGCATGGGCGCCACAAAGGGCATACGCAATTCAGGGCTTTATAACGCAAAAACCATCCCCATAATCGCAATGACTGCAAACGCCTTTAAAGAGGATGTTGAAGCCTGCCTTGCAGCAGGCATGGATAACCACATCGCCAAGCCTATCGATGTGGAGGATTTGATGGATAAATTATCCTTATATTTAGGATAAAACTGCAGATTAAACCCTTTGTAAAGCGTTTAACTATGGTGTATAATGTACAGGGCGTGAACACGCATGATGGAAAGGAACTCCGATGCCGGTCAACGATGATAGAAAAAAACTGCTTGTTGTAGATGATATTGAGCTCAATCGTGTAATACTTACAGAGCTTTTTTGTGATCAATTCGATGTGATTGAAGCCGAAAACGGCCAGATTGCGCTGGACTACATCAACCAATATGGCGAGCAGATCGCGATTGTCCTGCTCGATATTGTCATGCCGGTGATGGATGGGTTTGACGTGCTGCACGCGATGAACGAAACAGGGCTGATTAAAACGGTGCCTGTCATCATGATCACGGGCGAAAACGATGATGAAAAAAGCTTGATGGGTTATGCGCTGGGCATATCGGATCTTGTTGATAAACCATTCAATTCCGAAATTGTATACCGCCGCGTTAACAACGTGGTTGATCTTTACGCGCATAAGCACAACCTGGAGCAAAAGCTCAACGAGCAAAAGGAAATGCTCGAAAAGCAGGCGGCCAAGCTGCGCCAGGCCAACCAGTTTGTTATTGACGCGCTTAGCACAACCGTTGAATTTAGGAGCCTTGAATCGGGCGAGCACATTCAGCGCGTGCGTGTGCTGGTGCGCATACTGCTTGAGCAGGCGGTAAAATACTATCCGCTAAATCAGGAAATGATTATTGCGGTTTCAAGCGCATCGGCGATGCACGACATCGGAAAGATCGCCATTCCCGACTCAATACTCCTAAAGCCGGGCAAGCTCACCCCCGAAGAGTTTGAGATCATGAAAACCCACACTATTCGCGGCTGCGAAATTCTTGATACATTAAACTATACGCAGGATCAGGAATACTTCAGCTATTGCTACGAAATTTGCCGCCACCACCACGAACGCTGGGATGGGCGTGGTTATCCCGATGGGCTAAAGGGCGATGAAATTTCAATTTGGGCGCAGGCAGCATCGCTTGCGGATGTTTACGATGCGCTCACAAGCAAGCGTGTGTATAAGGGCGCTTATACACATGATGAGGCTGTTTCCATGATACTCAATGGCGAATGCGGCGTGTTTAACCCCAAGTTGCTCGAATGCTTCCTTGCGGTTTCCGGCACGCTTTGTGAAAAGATTACTGAATTGCATTAGCACAGTTTAAAAAAGTGCTGACTCTTTGCGTCAGCACTTTTTTAATATGATCGTATTTTACTTTCCCAATGTTTTTTCTGCTGCGGCAAGGCGCAGGCAAACGCAAAGCACATCCATGGCTTTTGCCAGCTCATCCAATGAGGGGAAGCTTGGCGCAATCCTCAGGTTGGAATCCTGCGGATCGTTGCCATGGGGGTATGTCGCACCTGCCCCCGTCATCACAACGCCCGCGTTTTTCATGAGCGCATGCACACGCTTTGCTGTGCCGGGCATTGCATAAAGGCTCACAAAATAACCTCCACGCGGCCTGAAATAGTGCGCGATGCCTAAAGGTTCAACCTGCTCATCCAGCTTTGAAAGCACGATATCAAAGCGCGGCTTTAGTATTGCTGCGTGTTTTTCCATATGCGCAAGCGTATATTCTTTATCCTTTAGGAAAAGCACATGCCTTAGTTGGTTCACCTTATCGTAGCTTATCGATTGTGCGCCTATTAGCTTTGAAAAATAGGCCATATTATCCAGGCTGCAGGCAAAGCATGAAACGCCCGCGCCGGGAAGGGTTATTTTTGATGTTGAGGCAAACTCAACGGCCATATCCGGGTTGCCGTACTCACGGCAAAGACCCAGAATATCCGGAATAGGTTCATACTGCGCATCAAACTCATGTACGCAATACGCATTATCCCACATCAGCAAAAAATCAGGCGCGGCAGGTTTCATTTTGGCAATGCGGCGTATCACGGCCTCGCTATAGGTCATCCCATCCGGGTTGCTGAACTTTGGGACGCACCACATGCCTTTGACACTTGGGTCTTTTATAAGCTCCTCAACCTTATCCATATCCGGCCCGTCAAGCAGCATGGGGGCTGTTATCATCTCCATGCCAAAGCTTTCACAAATGGCAAAGTGCCTGTCATAACCCGGCACGGGGCAAATGAATTTCACTTTATCCAGCCTGCTCCATGGGGTATTTGAGTGCAAAAGGCCATGCGTAAACGCTTTTGCGATTATGTCGTACATCACCGTCAGGCTGGCGTTCCCGCCCACAAAAACTTCATCGGGCTGCACACCAAGCAGCTGTGCAAACAGCTTGCGGCAAGAAGGCAAGCCCGCCAAAACACCATAGTTTCGTGCTTCAATTCCATCCACATTGCATTGATCCAACGCCGGCAGCTTCAGCAATTCGTCAGATAGCGCCAGCTGCTCAATGCCAGGCTTGCCGCGCGACATATCGAGCTTTAGCCCTTGCGAACATGCAGCGCTATAATCCGCTTGCGCCTGCTGATACACCACGAGCAATTCCTCGCGGTTCATTTCCTCAAAGCGTTTCATTTTTACATTACCTCATGCTTATATTATATTTACAAGAACAGACGCCACCAAAATCGACAGCGCATTTGAAACAAGCATGGTGCCCATTCCAAGCGCAGGCCCAAACCTTGATGCAAGGTATCCTTTTTCTTCAGGTGTTTCACCCCGTGAAGATGCTTCGCTAATAAGCGCCTTGTTGACGGGAAAACCCATCATGCTATTCACCGCAAGTATGATGCAGCGCCAAACGCTCAGCTTCCACACCCGCGCCAAAATCGCCGCCCCGCCTACAAGCACAACAGTGCTAACCAGCAATGTCACAAGCACGGCAGGCAAAAGCCGCAAAAGGTTTTGCAAAGTGTTGTTTGCAATTGTGTTTGCAAAAAGACCCATCAGGCCCAACAGCAGCAGACCATAAGAATCCGAGGAATTGAGCGGCCCCTTATCGAGCAAACCAATCCGCCCGAACACAAAGCCAAGCAGCAGCGCCGTGATGTTGAGGTTAAGCGTAACTGCGCCCGGCAGCAGGCTAAGCAGGAATTTATTAAGCACAGAAACAACCATCACCGTGCCTAAATAGTAGGCGGTTGTTTTGTAGGCAGCGGGAATTTTATCGACAGGCTTCAAACTCACAGGCGTTGTTTCATTTTTTGCGGCAGCCGGTTTTGTTGGTGCGTTTTGTGGTTTAATCTCTCCGCTACGCAGTTTAAGTAGCAACTGGGTCGATTCTTTTTTGAGCGCATAACGCAAAACGGGAATACAGAACAGCCCCTGGAACATAAACAGCATCCATGGAAAAACGGAAATCGCAGGGTTTTTTTCCATTACCCAACGCGAGGCGATTGCGCATGCCGCCCCGCCGCCCACGGCGGCGCCCGGGGCAAGCAGCGCAATATCCCGCCCGAACAGCGGCGTTAACACAAGCAATGTTATGGGGATTATTAAAATCGCCGGTAAAATAGCCACGAGCGCTTCACGTTTGTTATTGCGGATTAACGCAACATCAATCATTGTGCCTGAGTGAATCACCAGCACATTAAAAGCGATTGTGCCAACGGCAATCATGTTTGCGGTAATCATCATGTCTTTGGGGAACAATCCTGTGTAAAACCCCGCGGCGCAAAGCGCGCCCAGCAGCAGCGGCATGGGCAGCATGGATTTTAGCCTTGTTGCCACCGCCTGCGACACAAATGTGATTGCCAAAAACACAAGGAAGCAGGTTTCAAAATTCCAGGTTAACATTACTTTTCCCCTCAAAAAAACTGTGCAGCAAACCAGGGGCTGCTCACGGCCAAAGCCGCGAACAGCCTCAGACTGTCAAAAATATGATCTCAGGAATTACCGTAGTATACTTTTAACACGTGGGCAAGCGCGAAGCGTGTATGCGCTACCCTGCGCCCCCAAATTAGGCTTTTAATCCGTGGGCAAGCGCGGCGTGTACGCGCGCCAGCTCACTCCTTAGAGCATTTTCCGGCCGTTTGCCGCAGCAAACAGGAAAATGTGGTTATCCTCGCAAAAGTGGCAATGCCACTTTTGCGAAATGTAATTAGTGTGTTGCTCCCTTGCCGCTGCCGCCAACAATGATGTCGTCCTCGGCAATACCCTGCAGCCAGTTTTCCGGCGGAGTATAGGGAATGTATGGCATGAGCAGATGCGAGGGATAATCCTTATCGCGATAGATTTTGTATTGCACCGTGTTTGCGCTGGGGATGGGCCCCAGGTGAGCCATCTTTCCTTCCCATGCGCCATCCTGGTGCGCAAAATTATCCATGGCCTTGATTTCCAGCTCGATGCAGGTGCCGGGTGCAAATACCATGCCGATGGGGTTAATTTCGATTACATACTCGCGGATTTCGCCGGGCGTGACAGGCTCGCGCTTGCTGTAATCATGCACGGGGCGGCCAATCTGGCTCTTTTCCTTATCGAGCGGGTAGCTCATCTTCAACTGACCCGTGCGGCAAACAGGCATAAGTCCATATTCGAAATTATGAAAACACCCTATGAGCCTTGGAATGAACTAGAAGAAAAATCCAAGCAGGTTCTGGCCGAAAGGGAAGCCGCAAAGGCAAAAGCATAACTAACCACACAAATTAATATTTTTCCCAGCGTGCAGCCGTGCCGTCTGATACTTTCAGGCGGCACGATTTTTCAAAAGAAATAAAACCAGGAGGCTAATATGACTAAAAAACTCTCTGAAACACTGGGCATCGATGTGCTGCCCAACTATTGGGACAAACGTTACACAAAAAATCTCGATCAGCTAAGCAAACCCACATACGAAGTGGAGCAAATTTCCGATGTTTTTGTGACGCTGAGGGATGGCACAAGGCTTTGCGTTGATCTTTACCTGCCAAAGGGCGCAGGCCCATGCCCGGCGCTTGTTTCCTGGGCAGCCTATGGCAAGGAGATGCAATACATCAAGCGTGGCGCAATCCCCCCCGAAAGCCTGCTTTTTGACCACAGCCTTGAAGCTGGCGATGTCGATTACTTCGTTTCGCGCGGTTATGTCTACATAATCCCCGATCCGCGCGGCATAGGAAAATCCGAGGGTGAGTTCTACGGCGTTTACAACCCGCAGGAGCACGAGGATATTTACGACCTTATCGAGTGGGCGGCCATTCAAAGCTGGTGCGACAGCAACATCGGCATGATTGGTTATTCCTACTTTGGCATCATTCAAATTCTTGCTGCCGCGCAGCAGCCGCCGCATCTCAAGTGCATAATGCCCTGCTCATTTGTGGATGATTATTATCAGCATGGTTATTATGGCGGCGTGCCTAACACATACATGAGCATTTATTGGGAGCTTTGCCCCTCAAACAACCCCGTGCCGTGGTCCATAAAAATGTATGGCGAGGAAAAAGTCAAGGAAATGATGGCGGAGCGCCTTAAGGACCCGGACATTGCCGTTAACTCCTACTTTAACAAAATTTTGACGACATGGCCGCCTAAGTACCACACCTTCTATCTGGACTATCTGCTCCATCCATTGGACAGTGAATACTGGAAGCAACGCAGCGCCAACCAGCTTTACGATAAGGTGAAGGTGCCTGTTTATCTGCATTGCGCATGGTCTCCCCTTGGCCGCTGGAGTGCGCCGATATTCTCCGCCATGCAGGATGAACGTCTTGCCTGCACCAAGCGCCTTGGGGTGCTTGAAGGTTATGACGGACTGGAGCTGCCCTACCGTGCGCTCAATGAGGAATGCCTGCGCTGGTATGACCATTGGCTTAAAGGCATCGACACCGGCTTTATGGATGAGCCTGCCTATAAATTCTCCGTACTCAACGCCGGAATGCGCTATGAGAATGAGTGGCCGCTCGCACGCACAGAGTGGAAAAAGCTATACCTGCGCTCGTTTGGCAGGCTCAGATGGGATAAGGAGCCTGATGAAAACCTGCCGCCGGATGGTTTCACCCACATGCCGCCATCGGTTTCAACGCAGGTTAACAAGATCACGTATGAAACCTCGCGTTTCCCCTACGCCATGGAGTTTACAGGCCCGATCGAGCTGCACCTTTGGGCAGCGATTGACGCTGAGGATGCCAACTTTGTTGTGAAGCTGTATGATGTGATGCCGGGCGGCTTTAAGCACCCGCTGCTGCGCTATGGCGCGCTGCGCGCGAGCCATCCGTTGGATGAGGCCCGCTCCACAATCGGCGCACCTGTGCATGACAACACGGTTTCAATACCTGTCACACCCGGCGAAGTTCGCGAATATGTGATCGAGATCAACCCGACATCCATCGTCATTCCGCCGGGCCACCAGCTTGAGCTTGAAATCACAAGCATGTCGCCCAACGAATGCCACAAGGAAAGCTGGACGGGTAAGGTCGGCAACATGAATGTTGTGCCGCGCAACGAAACAACCAGCTACAGAATCTACCGCGATGCGAACCATCCTTCGTATTTGCTCATGCCGCTCATCCCCTACACGCCGGATGAAAACTGGCTGCAGCCAATTACGGAATAACCTTGTCACAAAAGTGCTGCGGCTTTGCCGCACATCACTTTTGTGAGTTTTCCACGTTTTGCTTGCAGCTGCGCTGCGGCCAGCAAAACGT
>JAJDHH010000019.1 GCA_030266105.1 Eubacteriales bacterium OttesenSCG-928-K08 | reverse complement strand
GACGTTAACGCATCCAAGCATTGCTTTGATTGATTATAACATAGTATGATAAAAGCATGGAGCGGACTTGCAAATTTTAATCATGCCGTGATGTTTAAATGAGTTTGGAGGCAAACTATGAGCGGATGCATTCATATTTACACAGGCGAGGGGAAGGGCAAAACTACTGCCGCAATGGGGCTGGCTTTGCGCGCGGCCGGTCAGGGTAGGGCAGTGGTGATTGTGCAGTTCCTTAAAGGGAGCGACACTGGTGAATTGCGCTCGCTCAAGCATGTTCCTGGCATTACGATCCTGCGCAACAGCCGCGATTTTGGCTTCTATTCCACGCAGCCGGAGGAAGTGCAGCGGATAGTTTATCAGGAAAATGATGCTAACTTTTGCGCCGCGCTTGAGCTTGTGGAAAACGGGCAGTGCGATTTTTTAATACTCGATGAGGCATTGCCGGCATATCAACTAAATGCGTTAAATAAAGCTGCGCTTGAGAGTTTTGTGAAAAACAAACCGGCCGCGCTTGAGCTTGTGCTAACTGGGCGTGGCGCACCTGAACATTTTATTGCCTTGGCGGATTATGTGTCGGATATTCAAAAAGTAAAGCACCCGTTTGATCGTGGAATTAAAGCACGGCAAGGCGTGGAGTTTTAGCTGCGTTACTTTATGGCAAATGAATGTGGAAGGTTGGGCTTGTTTGATCGTGCTTGACTTCCAACGTTTGATCCTATAGAATTTTTGTAGACATAAAACCATTCTCGAGTTCACGCAGGAGGGCCTATCTAAATGAAGCCCGTTATTAGAGTACCATTTTTTGAAATCGGAATTAAAAACTACATATTTGGCGATCAAGTGCTGGAGCTGGCAAAGGTAGCCGATGCGGCAGCAAAGCGTTACGACATTGATGTGCTTATGATTACGCCTTACACCGAAATCAGGCGCGTGGCGGAAAATACGGATCGTTTGATTGTGCTTGCGCCTTATATGGATACGTTGCATCCAGGCAGGGGCCTGGCAGATGTGCTGCCGGAAGCGCTTTATGCTGCAGGCGCGCGTGGCGTTGTGGTGAACCACTGTGAAAGGCCCATGACATTGCCAGCCATTAAGCGCACAATCGAGCGAGCAAACGAGTTAAACATGCTTTCGTTTGCCTGCGCGGATACACTTATGGAGGCGCAGGCTATCGCGCAACTGCACCCGGATGTGATTAACCCGGAACCTTCTGAGTTGATCGGCTCCGGAAACGCAAGCGACATGAGTTATGTTCTTGAGTCAATTCAGCGAGTAAAGGCGATTGACCCAAACATTCTTGTTGAGCAGGCGGCGGGCATTTCATCCGGCAAGCAGGTGTATGAGTTTATATATGCCGGTGCGGAGGGGGCAGGGGCTGCCTCGGGCATATTTAACGCGCCAGACCCTCTTTTAATGGTTGAGGAAATGATTAAAAGCGTAAGAGAAGCTTTTACAGATAGAATAAAAGATAAGGGCGAATAGCGCATAGGAGGAAATATGAAAATTTTACGTGAATCGATAGAGGTGCACTCAACAGGTATGAGACCCTCGTTTTTTACGATAACCAAACAGGTGGAGGATTTTTTGGCGCGCACAGGCGTGCAGGAGGGACTGTGTGTAGTGTACACACACCACACAACCTGCTCGGTTATGACTCAGGAATGCTCTTTTGACGAAACATACACCGGCCTTGAATATTTGCAGCAGGATTTGGTGGATGTTTTTGAGGCAATCATACCGACATGCCGCAAGGAGGGACAATATATGCACCCGGGCCCTAAGCTGACTGAGTTTTCAGCTTTGCACAACGAAACAAAGCCGGAAACGCTCAATACGGATGCGCACCTGCGTTCGGTTTTTATCGGAAGGAATGAGTGCATTATTATCAAAGAAGGCAAGCTTGACCTTGGAGCGTTTGGACATATTTATTTTATTGATTTTGACCAGACACGCCCCAGAGACAGGACGATTGAGGTGCAGATTATCGGCGAATAGCAGATACGCATGAATCCACAAAGCCAGCGCTTCTTTAACTTATGAAAAAGCGCTGGCTTTGCTATTATCTCGGCTTTAGTGTTACGCTAAGCTAAGAGACTTTGGTTATATGCCGCAATTATGGCGGGTATTTCATGGAGTTCGTTTACAGTATAGTCGGGATGATAATCAAGGTGCGCAAGTTTACGCTCGCGTTCCTGAACTTCTAAGCTTGCGCCCGGTTCCAAAATGCGAATCATAAGCTGCCAGCCTGCATTATGCACGCCAATCACATCTCGGGAAATTGTGTCGCCAACGTAGGCGCATTCTTCATTTGTGAGGCCCATGCTATCCCGGCAAAGCGTAAAAATCTCTGCGCCTGGCTTTCTGAGCCCACAAACGCTTGAAAGAAGGATATACTCAAAATAGTGAGATACGCCATATCGGCAAAGAGAATCAGGCGCAAATGTGCGCGACACCGTGTTGCTTATTATTCCTAAGCGCATTCCCTGCGAATATAGGCCTTCAAGGCATTCATGCAGGCCCTCGCGAGGGGTGTCTACAAAACGATTTTTAAGCCAGCTATAGGAAAGCTTCTCCACGATGGGGAAAATCTGCTCCTCTGTTGCGCCATATTCTTTAAGATAATGGTGCGTCCATGAGATCAGCGCAGGCTCTTCATGCAGGGTTTGTTCGTTGCGGCGCTTGCGTGCAGCGCCCGCCTCTTTTAGTTTTGCATCAAACACTTCAGGGGAATCCGGAATGTGAAGTCCGCGGCTTTCAAGCAGCTTGATTGTGTCCGCAGCAAAGCTTAAGCGCTTTTCTTTATCGAGCGTCAAGCTATGAATGACGCCCCCCATATCAAATACGACTGCTTTAATCAAATTAAGCGCCTCCCTTCTTCTTACTATGCCCTATGCTAACAGTAGCTTCGGCCGATGCCCAGCACCATTGATTCATATGCTTTTTTAATTTTTGCGTAGTTGGCGTCGCGATCAAGGGCAATACCGCGCCCCACGCCATCCACAATTCGGCCGATGCCGGTGCGCTCCATCTCCGCTTCGAATTCCTCCAAAAGCGCTGGTGCGCTGCCGGGTTCCGTGCTGCGCCCATCGAATATGATGTGAACATACACTTCGTCCAGCCCTTCCTCCTTGGCCATTTGCAATAGCGCCAGCGGATAATCCACCGAGCCGTGGGAGGATTTTTTTGTGAGCAGCGCTAAAAGGTGCATTTGCCGTCCGCGCGCTTTTACATTTCTAAGAGTGTTGCGAAACACCGGATTGTGGAAAAATGAACCATCAGACATCGCCTTTTCCAGCCGCACATCATCCTGCATGATTATTCGCCCCGCACCGATGTTAGTGTGACCGGCCTCAGAGTTGCCCGCTTTCGAGGGCTGCAGGCCAACGGCATCCCCCGAGGCGCGAAGCTTTGAAAATGGGGTTGAGGTCAATTTATCCCAAACAGGGGTGTTGGCAAGGAAAATCGGGTTGGTGTCATCTTGTGCGCCTAAACCCCAGCCATCCAGCACGATGAGCAGCAGCTTCCGCCTGCCGCCAAAGTTGTGCTCGGGCATCAATGAGCTTCCGCTCATGGAGTTTGGCTGTGCAATATTCATAATTTGAAGCATTGTTGGGGCGATATCGCCCAAAATTCCATCCTCAGCAGTTAAAGGCTCAGGCAGGGTAGGGTCAATCAGCAAAAACGGCACGAGGCTGTCAGTGTGAGCGACATGTGGCTTGCCGCCGCTGGAATAAAGCACCTCAAGGTTGCCATGATCCGCCGTGATAGCGACCACATAATTTTGCTTTTTCGCCTCTTCAAGCACCTCGCCAAGATGTTTATCAACATGTTCGGCGCAAGCGATTTTGGCTTCGCTATTAGCGGTGTGGCCAATAACATCGCCATTTGCGAAGTTGACAGCGATAAAATCATATCCGGTTTGTAGCCCTTTTTTAACTTCCTGAGCTACTTCGGGCAGACTCAGTTCGGGTTTTTGATCGAAAGGTATGCCCTTGGGCGAGGGGATGCGAACATCATCCTCTTTGGGGAATGGCTGATTGTTGCCTCCGTTAAAAAAGTATGTTATGTGCGCAAACTTTTCAGATTCAGCGCAATGCAGCTGGGATAGCCCCGCTTCGCTTACACAGGCAGCGAGCGTTTCTTCTACGCTTGCAGGTGCAAAAGCGATGGGCAAATCCTTATATTTTTCGTGATACATCGTGAGAATGACAAAATCAAGGTCGTTTATTTTTTTGCGAGGAAAGTGAGGGAAATCCTCAGCAGTAAAAGCATCGGTGAGTTCGATTTCACGCTCGCCACGGCGGCAGCAGAACACAACGGCATCGCCATCTTCAACCTTGCCGGGCGTGCTTCCATCTTCGAGTACAAGCGTCAAAGGTTCCATGGTGTAGTCGGTTTGCCCATCCTGATAGGCAAGCGCAACAGCCTTTGCAAGCTGCTTGCCGCCACGATCATAATTGTTATTGTGCATGGTAACCTCCTATTTGTTTTCAGGAATCATAAATTCTTCATTTACATTGGGGCTGCCGGGGAAAAGTTCCAGCAGTTCGATAAAGCGGTGAATGACGGCGTCGGGCCGGTTTACATCGGTCATGGGGTGGCGGGATAGCTTTTCGGGTGTGATATAGAGCACATTAAGTCCGCAGCCGGCTGCTTTTGAGCCGGGCATATCGCGATTGATATTATCCCCAACAAAGGCTATTTTTTCAATTGGAATGCCGGAAAGTTGGCTTGAAAGATGGAAAATTTCCACGCCGGGCTTGCGAAGCCCGCACACGCATGAAAGCAGGACAGGGTCAAAATATTGCTTCAGGCCGGATTCTTCCAGCCAATCGGGAACTTCATCGGAAGTTATTAAATTACTTATTATACCAAGCTTGTAACCCCGCGCATGCAATTGCTCAATAACCGTCCGGCCATTGGGAACGATGAAACGTTTTCCGGTCGTTTGCCTATATTGGAAAGCCAGCTCCTTGGCATTTTTTAGAATATGTTCGCGCGGATATTCGGGCAGCAGCCATTGCGAAAAAAGTTCCTGCTCCGTGGCTTCGCGTTCGGTTTTGAAGCACCACTTGCGGTAGCCTTCATATCGGTAGTTTATCATATCCAGAAAGGCCTGCGGCTCAAGATCGGTGCCTGAAAGCTGCGCCATTTTGATTTTTGCGGCCTCCTGATGCTCGGGAATCTTGTGCAGGATGCGTAGCGTATTTCCAAGATCGAAGTAGATTGCGCGAATGTCGTATGCCATAAGAGGCTCCTTTCTGTCACAACGAATAATTAACGGAAACGTTTACATAACTTATACTAATCATACGATAACAAAAAGACTTTGTCAATTGCGTAAGCGTGCGGGAATACATTTTTTTATTGGTATGCAGCTATACCATAACTACAGCAAATGCTTGCTAAAATCGAATTATTCGTTGCATTAGGCAACAAACATCTTGTGAAATTTTATTGTAATGATTTACGTAAACGTTTTAGAAAGATGCTGCTGTTTTACCATATTTATTTTATCATCAAGCAACCTTATTCAAACGGGTTGCGTCTTGACTTGTAGAAAGTAACAAAATGTATTATTATGATAGCATTAAATTATTCCCTGATCCTGAATATAAACGGAGGAAAAACAAATGCCCGGTAAAAACAAAAAAGGCGCACCTGCCACACTCAAGATTGTCCTAATATCAGCGTTGGCGCTGGTAGTAGTTGTTGTAGGCGTTGTTGCGCTTACTTCCGACTGGCGCGTTGGTCACACGCCTACACCAGAGCCGGAGATTACGCCAACGGCTGATCCCGCTTTTAATGAGCAGACACCCGATCCCACACCAACGCCTGTTGAACCTACGCCGACTCCGGAGCCGACGCCGACGGAGACTCCCGAGCCTACGCCGACGCAGGAGCCAACAGCAACGCCAAAACCAACCTCAACCCCTAAGGCAAGCTCCACGCCAAAGGCAACATCCACACCAAAATCAACTGCAACACCTACGCCAACGCCTACGGCAACAATAACAGTAAGCCCAACGCCAACACCAAAGCCGCAGGATAACAGCTATTTGTGGATTGTGGTTGAAACGGAGCTAGACCTTGGTGAAACCGTAACTGCAACTGTTTACCTGATGCCCGGCCGCACCGAAATTAACGCCAATTTGGTCACCGCATCGGTGAGCAAAAAGAATATTGTCGAACTAAGCTCCGGCGGTAAAGTTAAGGCGGTTGGCGTTGGTACGGTCAATGTTACATTTACTTCACCCTACACAGCATCCGGTGAAACAATGACGTTTACCGTTACCGACCCGCGTGGTTCGCTTAGCGCATCAATACCCACGGTTTACACGGAAATGACATCAAGCGCAGTTAAGGTAACGTTGACGACCAACTCCACAGAAACAACGGTCAGTAGCGCTGATTTAACGTTTAAATCCAGTGATGAAAGCATATTTACTGTGGATGCCGATGGAAGGATCACCGGCGGCCGATTTGCCGGATATAGCGCAACGTTGACAATCACGCATAGTAACGGCCTTAAGTTGGAAAAAACCGTCACAGTAAGAGAAGATCCCATGTCGGGCGTATTATAAACGCATAGCATAAAAAAATCCCCCGTTTTACGGGGGATTTTTATGTTTAGTGGCAATTTATGAATATAGCGGGAAGCGTTCGCAAAGCGCACAGACCTGCTCTGACACTTCTTGCACAGCGTCTTCACCCTGGTCAATAACGCGTGCGATCAAAGCGCCGATTGTTTCCATTTCAGCCTCCTTCATGCCGCGGCTGGTGACTGCGGGCGTGCCGATACGAATGCCGCTTGTAACAAAGGGGCTGAGCGTTTCAAACGGGATTGTATTTTTGTTTACGGTTATGTGCGCAAGATCCAGCAGCGCCTCAACTTCTTTGCCGGTGCGGCCCTTGGGGGTAAGATCCGCAAGCATAAGGTGGTTATCCGTGCCGCCGGAGACCAACCTCACGCCGGAAGATTGCAATGAGCGTGCAAGCGCCTGAGCATTAAAAAGAATTTGTTGTTGATACTCTTTGAAGGCTGGCTGCAGAGCTTCCTGGAAGCAAACGGCCTTTGCAGCAATCGTGTGCATAAGCGGCCCGCCCTGTGTGCCAGGGAAGATGGCCTTATCAATCGCCTTTGCGTGCTCCTCTTTGCACAGGATGAGGCCGCCGCGCGGCCCACGCAATGTTTTGTGGGTTGTGCTGGTCACAACATCAGCGTAGGGCATGGGGCTCATGTGCAGGCCCGCAGCGATAAGGCCGGCGATGTGAGCCATATCCACCATAAAGTATGCGCCCACTTCTTTGGCAATTTCGCTCATGCGCGCAAAGTCGATTGCGCGCGGGTAAGCGCTTGCGCCCGCTACTATCATTTTAGGCTTGCATTCCTTTGCAATGCGCTCAAGCGCATCATAATCAATCTGCTCAGTATCATCGCTCACGCCATAGGGAACGATGTTGAAGTATTTGCCGCTCATGTTAACGGGGCTGCCGTGGGTAAGGTGGCCGCCATGCGAAAGGTTCATGCCTAAAATGGTGTCGCCAGGGGTCAACAATGCAAAATAAACTGCAATGTTTGCCTGCGCGCCGGAGTGCGCCTGCACGTTTGCATGTTCAGCGCCAAAAAGCTGCTTTGCGCGGTCGCGCGCCAGATTTTCAGCAATATCGACATATTTGCAGCCGCCGTAATAGCGCTTGCCGGGGTAACCTTCGGCATATTTGTTTGTCAGGTGTGAGCCCATAGCGGCCATTACTGCTTCGGATACGAAGTTTTCCGAGGCGATCAATTCCAGGTGCGATCTTTGGCGTGCGAGCTCAAGTTCCATTGCGTCGGCAACCGCAGGGTCGGTCGCGCGGATAAGGTCGAATTGAATCATTACTTTTGCACACTCCTTTATAGGTCTAATGTTTTGATAAACTGCTTGTACATTTTATTATAATATACAGTGATATAGCTTTCAATATTAAAGAATTGTTCGGAAAATTATTATTTATGGGGGTTACTTCTCAGGCTTTCTTAATGTAACATCACCAGCGGAGACTGCGTGGGTCTTCCCATCGGCTGTTTGTATGATTAAGCGGCCGGTTTCGTCAACATCCAACGCCAACCCTGAAAGCGAAGTATTTAACCCCGTGACTGTAACCTGTTGGCCAAGCGTACCACAGTTTTGGCGATATTGCGTGAGCAGACCGGAAAATTGCGCTTCATCCTCACAGCTTTCGAATAATGGTTCAAGCAGGTTCAGAAGCTTTGCAAGTGTTTGTGTGCGATCCAGCATGGCGCCGGTTTCAAGCGCAAGCGATGTGGCGGTTGAAGCAATTTTATCATCAAACGATGTGTTGTTTATGTTTATTCCAAACCCGGCAACAATCCATTCAAGGCTTTCAATGCTCCCCTCCATTTCAAGCAAAATGCCGCAAAGTTTTTTGTTGTTTATTAGCACATCGTTAGGCCACTTTATTGTAGGATTGCAGCCAAAGGCGCTGGCCAGCCGGTGTATTCCAAGCGAGGCCGCAAGCGTGTAACGGGGGGCAAATTGAGTTTGTATGGAAGGGCGAATAACAACGCTAAGGCAAATATCCTCACCGGGCGCGTTAACCCAGGGTCTGCCTCTTCGGCCGCGCCCAATGGTTTGTTCCTCCGCAACAAAAATCGCGCCATTGGCACAGCCTTGTGAAGCTAGGCGCTTTGCGGCAAGATTTGTTGAATCGATCTCCTTCACAAAGTTTGCTTCACGGCCCAGCCATTTTGTGCGAAGCAGCGGTTCAAGCAAAGCGCTGCGTGGTGCTTGGTTTTTTTCAGCCAAAAGGCGATAGCCCTTTCGGGGCAAGGCCTCGATTAAAAGCCCCTCATTCTGCAGCGCCTGCATGTGCTTCCACACTGCGGCTCGGGTTACGCCAAGCGCCTTGCTGATTGTTTCGCCTGAAACAAAACTGCCATTGTTTTGTGCGAGTAAGCTGAGTATTTTTTCACGCATTGTTTGATCCTTCATTTAAGCAACGTATGGCACGCATGATGTTATCATGCGAAAAACCACGCCCAAGCAAGCGACGATATAATCGTTCATTCCGTTCTTTTTCTGGGTAGCTTTCAAGCTGAGCAAAGTGTTTTTGAGCAACGGCAAGCGTATTTTCAAATTCCTGCTCAGCTGTGATTTTTGACAATGCTTCGTCGATTATGTCAGCAGGCAGCTCATGGGCAAGCAGCTGTGTTTTTAAGTGGCCGCGGCTGATGGGTTTTGTGTTTAAGCGGGTACGGACAAATTCATCCGCATAATTGGCATCGTTTAAGTAACCAAGCTCAGTAAGGCGATCCACCACCTGTTGAATTTCATATTCGCCGTATTGCTGCTCATCAAGGTATCGCTCCACTTCACGCACGGATCGCGCACGCGAGGAAAGATAACGCAAAGCGGCATCCATGGGCGTCTTTCCCTTTTGTGCCTGTGTCACTTTATTCTTGGAAAGAAATTTCCGCATTTACTTTCAATCCTCTTCGTTTTCTAATTCTCGCAGGCGTTGGCGAAGCCGTGCTTCAGGCGCAAGCTCTTCTGCACCAAGCGGCGGAGTATCCGTACCCATACAATCCCGGCAGTGGGTCAGGCAAAAAGGGCAAACACATCCGCTTTCAAGGCCGGATTCACGTTGAACCATATATGTGCCGCATTGCGGGCAGCCACAGCGCATTGCATTCACCTCTCACAAACAAAAATCATTAGGGCGGTATCGCCTTAGCAGTATATCATGAATGGACTTTTTTTTCATGAACTTTCATGCCTGGCTGCTGAAAATCACATGAATGCGTGGTATACTTATATCAGCCAAAAAGAAAAGAGGAAGTTGAAAGCGGGAATGAAACGTTATCGGTTTGCCTGTTTAGTGGCGGCGCTGTTGCTTGTGATGTCGTTTGTGCCAACCTCGCAAGCGGCAATTCACAACGACGAAGGTCAACTTGGGTTGGTGGATTATAAGGACACCGGCGAAATTGTTGTGCTTATTCAAACACGTTTACGCGATTTAGATTATTTTTTCTTTAAGGCGACAGGCCGCTTTCAGAGCATGACGCGTGAGTCGGTTATATCCTTCCAGAAAAACCAGGAGGATTCTCAGGGCAACGCACTTATTTCCGATGGGACGGTGGGGGCGCAAAGCCTGGAAGTTCTTTTTTCCACACGCGCGGTGCGTTCACCTATCGCGCAGCATATTCAAATACCAATAGGAAAACGAGCGGATGGCACCCAAACGCTTGTTGGTGAGCAAACTCCTTGGGAAACGATCAGCACAAAACTTGAAGAAGGCAAGAATTACCGTTTGATCGATTTTAACACGGGCGTAGAGTTTGAAATGACATTTGTGGGCGGGCAGCAGCATGCAGAGATGGAATGTGCATCCGCAAGCGATACTGCAGTTTATTTAGAGACATTTGGGGGTGTCTTTAACTACTCCAAGCGGCCTATGCTAATCGAGCTAAATGGAACCATGATCGCATGCTCGCTTCAGGGCCAACCGCATGGTGACGATGTTGTTTCCAGAAATGAAATGGATGGGCACGCCTGCCTGTTCTTTTTTGAGAGCAAATCGCATGTTGGGTTGCTGCCTGACAGGGAACATAACAACAACATATACGCAGCAGCTGGGAAATCCAGTTAAACATGCGGTCTATACGTTTAATATACCGGTGGCGACATCCTCGCCCTTTGCGTATGAATCATAATCCGGAAGCTCGCGAATGCCGCCAATGCCAAAGTGGCGCAAAAAGGCATCCGTTGTGCCATATAAAACAGGCCGCCCAACCACCTCTTTGCGGCCCATTGACTGTATCATGTTCATTTTAACAAGCTGGCTCACAGCATATTCACAGCGCACTCCGCGCACCGCTTCGATATCCGCTCGGGTGACCGGCTGACGGTATGCAACCACTGAGAGCGTTTCCAGCAGTGATTGTGAAAATGTCTTTTTTTCGGCAGGCTGCAAAAGCTGCTCAACATACTCTGAATATTCCGGGTTAGAGCAAAGCTGCGCGGTTGTGTCCGTAACACAAAGCAGTATTCCGCGATTGTTTTGCTTATAGTCATTTTGCAATTTGTTTAGCAATTCTCGCGTTTGCTGTGCGCTAATATTTAGCACACGCTCAATTTCTAAAAGCGCAACGGGGTCGCCCGCCACAAAAAGCATACATTCTATTGCCGAAATTAAATCTTGTGCCATATATTACTCCATGATTTCATCCATATAGTCTGCGTTTGAATCGTCCCTGCCAATCTGGTGAGCTAATAGGCGCATTGGCGCAAAGGGCTCGGATTGGCGCACGAATATTTCACTGCGCGCCACCATTTCAAGCACAGCCATAAAAGTAACGATAATTTCAATGCGGCTTGAGTATCCATCAAAAAGCTCATCAAAGCGCAGTTCCTTTTTTTCAAGCAGCGCAAAGCGGATTTTGTTAATCTGAGCGCGCACGGTGAAGCTGTCCGGCCGCACCTGGTGCAGTGGGTTTTCGGGCTTTTCTTCAGGCGCTGCGTGCAAAAGCGTAAAAAACGCTTGATATAGTTCAGCAGCGGTAGCCTCTGAGAGCGAAATTTCCTGCTGTGGTAAAGTGATTTCCTCGGGCAGCCTTGTGAACATGCCCCGCGCTTCACTTTGGAGCTGATTTAGCTGCTCGCCCGCCTCTTTAAAAAGCTTATACTCGTGAAGCTGGCGGATGAGCAGCGCTTCGGGGTCTTCCTCATCCTGTTGTTCCTGAGGAGGGCGTGGGAGAAGCTGGCGTGATTTAATGTACAACAGCGTGGCGGCCATTGTTAAAAACTCGCTTGCGGTATCCATATTAAGATCGTTAAGCTGCTCCATGTAGTTAAGATACTGGGCAGTGATTTCGGAAATAAAAATATCCTTAATGTCAAGCTCCGCACTTTCGATCAGGTGCAAAAGCAAGTCGAGCGGTCCATCAAATTGGTTTATGTGCACCAGATAATTCATTAGTAAAGACCAATAGCCCGGAACAACCCGCCGACCATCTTATTTAGCCCGCTATAAATTGCGCTTACGCCTAAGCCCAACACATCGCCAATTATGCCGGTGAACATTAAAATTATGAGAATCAAATAGCCATATTTCGAAAGGAAAAGGAATGGTTTTGGGCCGACCTTCCTAATGAGCAGGCTTTCGAGCACATGCGAGCCATCAAGCGGAGGGATCGGTATAAGGTTAAATATCATAAGCGAGAGGTTAATCGAGCAAAAATAAATCAACATCCTGTAAATGATTTCATTACTCCCGTTAAACACAAAAAACAGGTTGATAGCAAATACGCCAACTATCGCCAGCACAAAGTTTGTTGCAACACCCGCTAATGAAACGATTATGTCGTCTTTACGATAGTTTTTGAAGTTGCGCGGGTTAACAGGCACAGGTTTTGCCCAACCAAACCCAAACAGCAGCAAAGTTGCAAAGCCGATGGGGTCGATGTGCCTCAAGGGATTAACTGTCATTCGGCCAAGGTTTCGCGCTGTTGGGTCACCCAGCTTGTAGGCTGAATATGCGTGCGCCCATTCATGAAAAGAAAAGGCAATCAAAATAGCAGGCAGGCTGCATAGCATATTTATCAAAAAAGAGTAAGGGTCATTCAAAATTCCGCGTAATATGGACAATTATTTCCTCACTTTCTGCGCCTGGCTAAGCACAGGGCGTCTAACATTATATGAAAAATAGCGATTGCGCGCAATCATCTTCGGGGGAACAGCGCCCGCTTTATACGCGCCTGGTATATCATTTCGCAGGCATTATATAACACATCCAGTAGAATAAATATAACCTCTACAACAAGCACAATTATCCAAACAGGTATGGTATCGGGCATTGTAAGCTGTGCGCCTAGCAGGTAAATTGCTAAAACCAGTCCGATCGCAACACAGACATTACAATATAATAGCTTGAGCAACGTTTTTATAACCTGGCTGTTAATCCGTGAGCCTATTAAGCTGCGGAAAATTCCATAGTGACCCAACAAAACAACATAAAGCCCTGCGAACGCTTTGTTGGGCAGCATCAAAAGTGAGATGAGGCTGCTTGCCAAAAAGCTCACCAGAGCCATTAAGTAGGCATCCTCTCCCGTCATCACACACATGATCATGCAGGAAAAAAACAGAAAAGGCACCCTGCCCGCAGGCAAAATCGAGGCCGCAAACAGGGATAGGACGGTAAGTGCGGTGCACATAGCGCCTAACGCAAGCTGCTTGCTTGTTGAAAGCTTCTCACGGTAAGCCATGGCTTAGCACCTCATGCCGTTGCAGCAGCAATCAATGCATATCAACGTGCCGCATATGTCGCAGCACGAGCAGTCGCTGCCCATAGCGCCGCCTGAGCTGCCGGAGTAGGGTTGGCGCCGCCCATAGGGATTGCCAGCATTGTTCATAGCGGCGTATGCGTTTCGGTATTCCGCGTTGCCGGGCTCCTGCTCGTAAGCGCGTGAAAGATATTCGCGCGCTTTTTCATACCAACCCTGGCGCAGATACACAATGCCATACAAATAATGCCACTCCGCGTTGCGCACCTGTATTGTGTCGAGTATAAGCTTTGCGGCCTGTGGGTTGTTCTGGTTAAGCTGCTGGCGCACGCGGGCAAACTCTGCAGCGGAAGGGCCTGAATAGGCGTTACCAGAGCCACTGTAGCCGCCATATTGTGAGCTGCCCGATGTTTTTGCAGATGTACCTTTTTTGCTGAGAATCTCGTATGCTTCGTTGATTTCTTTTATTTTTTCGTTAGCCAACTCTTTAAGAGGGTTGTCCGTGTATTTATCAGGATGATATTTTTTGACCAGCGAGAGATACGCCGCACGGATTTCCTCCTGTGTAGCGTCATCGCTTACTCCTAATACCTTGTAAGGATTCATCCTTCTCCCTCCAACAATTGCTTCGTTTTATGCCTGCATCCCAGAAACACGATGTTTTCGAGTAAACCTCTATGGGACTGAATATTCAAAAGGTCAAAAGCTTTTTCTATTTCGCTCAGGGAAGCGTAGAGCAAAAAAGAAACTGTTTCAGCGCTTGTGCCGTTTAGGACGAAAGGGTTGTATGAGCCGGATTTTTTGTCCTTTTCCCGGTCTTCCCATGCGTCACAAAAGTAAATCCAGCGCCCAAGGTGGTAACCTAACCATTCAATCGCCTGACGGTCAGCATCCAATAGGGGAGGGTAACCGCCTGTGATTCTGCGCAATATGCAGGCAAACGCATCTGCAGCAAGGTCTGTTTGTGCTTCGCCGGCCTTTTCCAATTCCGAAAGGCGTTTGAGTGAGCTTTCAATGTCTTTCGCGAGTGCGGGCTGCCTGCTTGTTGCGCTTTTTGCGCTGCGCTTTAAAAGCTTGTACCCAATCCAGGCGGAAAGTTTTTTTTCGTCCAGCCAATCATCCTTTAGCTTATGCCAATACAATAAAATGTTGCAATCTGCCGCGTAGGATAACGCTTGGCACTCAGGCGCTATCGGCTTTTTTTTGCTAAAAGGCTTATAGCCGCACCTTTTTAGCTCGCATGGGGGTGCATTGCCTTGCGTGGCGGCAAGCAAAACCGCAAGGAATGTGCAATCATAATCCAGCACGTAGCGCGCAAGGCGGCCATGATCGTTTTTGAGAATGCGGCAAAGCCCGCAATACCAAGCCTGGTATTGTGTCCATTCGCGTACCTTCAGTTCGCTTTTAAGCGGCGCGACATAGCCAAACATCCCAACACCTCGTAAGCACACTACCCCATATTCTACATTATCAGTTTGTACTGTACCAGTACATTTTGAAGCTATTGCGTCAAAATGTGAAATTTAGATGCAATTTTATTCATTTTTCAATTTAAGAGCGTTGCGAAAACGTAAAAAATGCTGTATCATCACCTTGATAATATTTTCTTATTAAAGCTACGGAGGTATCTCATGAGTGAAATTTTAAAGGGAGCATGTGTAATTGGGCAATCCGGGGGGCCTACATCCGTTATTAACGCAAGCGCATATGGCGTTATTCGCACCGCTTTGGATAATCCTAATATAACTAAAGTTTATGGCGCGGCGCATGGTATACGTGGTGTGCTTGATGATAATCTGCTCGATATGGGGCAGGAGGATGCAAACGAGCTTAAGCTATTGTTAAATACGCCCTCTTCGGCACTGGGCTCTTGCCGTTATAAGCTTAAGGATAGCGATGTGGATGATACCGACTATAAGCGCATACTGGAAATTTTCAAAAAATACGATGTGCGGTACTTCTTCTATAATGGCGGCAACGATTCCATGGATACATGCAATAAGGTTTCCGCTTATCTTCAGCAGGTAGGTTATCCTTGCCGCGTGATGGGTGTGCCCAAAACGATAGATAACGATCTTTGGGGAACGGATCACTGCCCGGGTTATGCTTCCGCCGCAAAATACATTGCAACAAGCTGCATGGAAATTTACCTCGATTCACGGGTTTACGACACGGGCATGATATGCGTGCTGGAAATCATGGGCAGGCATGCAGGCTGGTTAACAGCCGCAAGCGCCATTGCCACAGAATATGGCATGGGCCCGGATTTGGTCTATTTGCCTGAGCGCGATTTTGATGTTGAGCAATTTGTTAAGGATGCAAAGGCAATCTACGAGAAAAACGGAAAGTGCCTAGTTGCGGTATCCGAAGGCATACACGACAGCACGGGCAAGCTGATTGCGGAATATGGCTCTGAAAATGTTGCGACAGACGCATTTGGTCACAAACAGCTGGGCGGGCTTGCGGCAACACTTGCAAATATTTTGAAGCAGGCGACCGGCGCAAAGGTGCGTGGAATTGAATTTTCGCTGCTGCAGCGCTGTGCCGCGCATTGCGCTTCGCAGGTGGATATCGAGGAGTCTTTCATGTCCGGAAAAGTTGCGGTTGAAATGGCCGTTTCAGGCGTGAGCGACAAAATGGTCGGTTTTGAACGCGCAACGGATGAAAACGGCAAATACCTTTGCAAGATTAAGCTTATGGATCTCAAAGAAGTTGCCAACGCTGAAAAGAAAGTCCCGCTTGAGTGGATAAACGAGGCCGGAAACCACATAAACAGAGAATTTATTGATTATGCCCTTCCGCTTATTCAAGGCAAGCATGAGATGGAATATATTGATGGTGTGCCGCGCTTTGCCAAGCTGAAAAAAATCAGGGCCACGGTATAAAAGAATGAAAAAGTTTCTGCTTGAGTTTAAAGAATTTGCTATGCGAGGCAACGTAATGGATCTCGCTGTTGGTGTGATGATTGGCGCGGCCTTTCAATCAGTAGTGAAATCCTTTACGGATGATCTACTTGCGCCGATCATCGGCCTATTCGTTAAAGAGCAAAACACATTCCTCGACATGGAAATTTTCGGAATACGTTATGGCGCCTTTATTACAGCTGTGATTAATTTTGTGCTCATGGCGTTTATTGTGTTTGTAATTATGCGCCTTGTTAAAACTGCAAGCAAGCCTAAAAAGGTTGAAGAACCGGCAAAGGAAGCTGAGCCAACAACAAAAACATGCGCTTATTGCCAAACGCAAATTAATATTAAAGCAATACGCTGCCCTGCCTGCACATCTGTTTTGCAGGATGAAAATTAACCAATAGGGTGGAGGGCAGCGGCAAGTTTTAAGCGGACACGCACAGGACAAAACATCCAAGCATATGCTGATACATCGTGCAGATGGAGGTAAAGCATATGCTTGGAACGTTTTTGGAATTTTTTCGTGAAGTTTTCTTCTTTGCGGCCTATGTCAACGGGCAAAATTCATTTCCGGAGCCACTTTCCGGTGAGGATGAAAAAAAGTATCTTTTGTTATACTCGCAGGGTGATGAGGTAGCCAAGGAAAAACTCATCGAACATAATTTACGCCTTGTAGCGCATATTTCAAAAAAATACACTGTGGGCGGAAGAAATAGCGATGATTTGATATCCATTGGTACAATAGGGCTGATAAAGGGCGTTATGACATACAACATTGATAAGGAAACGGCCCTGGCAACTTACTGCGCACGATGCGTGGAAAACGAGATTTTGATGAGTCTGCGAAAAGAGCGTAGGCAAGTGCCCGAAATATCTTTAAATGATGCCATCGGTACGGATCGGGATGGAAACACTATCTCCATTGCCGAGGTGCTAAAATCCGATGCGCCTATGGTTGACGACGAGGTAGAACGGATGCTTGCGGCGGAAACGGTGCGGAAGTTCATTAGGAAGCATTTGAATGAGCGCGAACGTATGGTGATCGAAATGCGCTATGGTTTAACGGGCAAGGTATCTCTTACGCAGCGCGAAATCGCAAGATTGATGGATATTTCACGCTCATATGTATCAAGAATTGAAAAAAAAGCATTAATTAAATTAAATGAAGCATTTGCGAAGGAAGAACGAGAAAAGGAATAGCTTAGAAGAACACCAGCCGCTATAAACTATAGCGGCTGGTGTTTTATAGAAATTAATTTAAAGTTTGTTGCGGAATGTTTTTATTATACCATTCCCTGTGCGATCATGGCCTCTGCAACCTTTTTGAAGCCAGCAATGTTTGCACCAGCAACAAGGTTGTAGCCCAAGCCGTACTCTTCAGCTGCCTTCATGGAAGCATCGTGGATGCCCTTCATAATGACCTTGAGGCGATCGTCAACTTCTTCTTCGCTCCAGCTAAGGCGCAGGGAGTTCTGGCTCATTTCCAAACCGGAGGTCGAAACGCCACCTGCGTTAACAGCCTTGCTGGGGGCGATAATCATGCCGGGCTGCTTCATGAGGTAAGCAAGCGCTTCGTTTGTTGTGGGCATGTTGGAAACTTCGATGTAGTATTTTGTGCCGTTGGCAACGATTTGCTCGGCTTCTTTGAGGCCGATTTCGTTTTGTGTGGCGCAAGGCATAACAACATCGGCTTTAACGCCCCAAGGCTTTTGCTTCGGGAAGAATTCCACGCCGAACTTATCCGCGTAATCCTGCACCTTATCGCGGCCGGAAGCGCGCATGACGGTCATGTATTTAATCTTTTCAGGTGTGCTTATGCCATCGGGATCGTAGACATAACCGTCGGGCCCTGAAATGGTGATAACCTTGCCGCCAAGCTCAGTGATTTTTGTTACTGCGCCCCAGCTAACGTTGCCAAAGCCGGATAGTGCAAATGTTTTACCATCAAAACCATCGTTTTCATGCTTGAATACTTCACGCACATAGTATGTTGCGCCAAAGCCGGTGGCTTCGGGGCGAATAAGGCTGCCGCCATAGGAGAGGCCCTTGCCTGTGAGCACAGCGGGCTCATAAGCGCCACGGATGCGCTTATACTGGCCAAAGAGGTAACCGATCTCTTTGCCTGAAACACCAATGTCACCTGCGGGAACGTCAACATCGGGGCCGATGTGGCGGAACAATTCTGTCATATACGCCTGGCAGAAACGCATGATCTCGCCATCTGACTTGCCGCGCGGGTCAAAGTCCGAGCCGCCCTTGCCGCCGCCCATTGGCAGTGTGGTCAGGCTGTTTTTCAAAGTCTGCTCAAAGCCGAGGAATTTCATGATGGAAAGGTTGACCGAGGGGTGGAAACGAAGGCCGCCCTTGTAGGGCCCAATGGCGCTGTTGAACTGAACACGGTAGCCACGGTTAACCTGGCCCTGACCGGCATCATCAGTCCAAACAACTCGGAAGGAAATTACGCGCTCGGGCTCCACCATGCGCTCAAGAAGACCCATTTTTTGATATTCGGGGTGCCTGTCGATTACAACTTCCAGTGAACTGAGAACCTCTTCAATGGTTTGATGAAATTCGAGCTCATTAGGGTCACGTTGTTTAACTTTTTCGATAACTTCCTGGATATAGGCGTTCATATCGGACCTCCATGTTTTGTATATTTGTGCGCATGCCTCTCACGCGCATTGATAGTAAGACTGATCTCTAAACAATAATAGCCCTGTAAAATGGGCAAGTCAAATATATGATCGTTCGGTGCGCATTATATATTAATTCACACTCAACAGTGCTGTTTTTGCGATGAAAACGTTATACTTTTAAAGCAGCTTTTTATAATAGCATTCCCGAAAAAGGGAAAAAGTTTTCCAATAATTATGCGCTTTCTGGTTACTAAATATCGCGTGATGATAAAAAAATAGTGTGACGCATATTTTTCAATCATTCACATACCTTGTACTATACTAGGACAAGGGGGCAAAAACATGGAATATCGGCGCAAGAGACGCAGGCGGCGTGGCCAGGCGGGCAATAACGGCAGCTCGGGCATAGCAAAGGCGGTTGCCGCATTGTTGGTGGTAGCGGCAATCGTGTATTTAATCAGTGCATCGGCGGTGGGAACCTGGATTGCGGAAAAACTGATTGCGCCCGCTTTTGCGCTGTTTGATGGTTTTTCAAAAACACCGGCATCAAACCCCAGCCCTACGCCAGAGGGTGTTAATATCCCGCCAAGTTCAGCAGCCACAAATGCGCAGACAATAACGGGGGATATTGAGTTTCCGGCGCTTGAATGTTTTGTGCTGCAAATGGGTGTTTATAGCGATAAAAGCAATGCAAACTCTCAGGCGGGCGAGCTACAGGGGCGGGGCGCAGGCGGTTATGTGATGGAAGATGAGGGGCGCTATCGTGTATTCGCCGCAGCTTACAGCGCACAGGTCGACTTGCAGCAGGTGCGTGAGCAGCTGACAGGGGAGGGGATGGAGAGCGCAGCATATACCTTTAACACTCCTCAAAGCACGCTTCGCATTACGGCAACTCAGGAGCAGCTTAGCGCGATTTCTTCCGGATTTGAGGCTTTGAGTAATCTGCAAAACGATATTGCGGCCGCTTCGTTGGAGTTTGACCGCGATCAGCAAAGTTGTGCGCAAGGCAGGGAAAAGGCGCAGGCGCTTATTATGCAATTGGATAACCAGAGCGCGGATTTTTTGAAGATTTCGGATATCGACCATACAATACTTTATGAAACAAAAATGTGCATAGAAACATGCAGGGCGGCGCTTGCAGAGCTTGCGGGATATGAGACTGAAAGTTTCGTAAGCTTTTCATCTAAAATGAAACATACACACATAAGCATAGTTGCGGCATACAATAGTTTGGCGAAGGTTATCACCGATATGTAACTAAACAACAGCAAAAGAATGCGAAACAATTTGCCATGACTCCCTTTAGCATGACAGCATTGCAAAGCGACTTCGGTTGTGGTACAATACTTTTCGTAAAAGCCGAAGTGATGGAACTGGCAGACGTGACGGACTCAAAATCCGTTGGTAGCGATACCGTGTGGGTTCGAGTCCCACCTTCGGCACCACCCAAATGTCAAGCACGGACTAAAAAATTTTAGTCCGTGCTTAACACTTTTTGGGCTTTGTTAGTTTTTGTAAGATATGCCTATCTCCCTATCACCCTGCATTTTTTGCATCCTCCGAATTGCTAAAATCAGAAATCTTCCAATGCACCTCCAGGTGCCCGCCCGGATACACCAACACTTTATCAATCAGGAGATCGACAATGTTCTGCGTCAGCCGTTTCGACCGCTTTGCAACTTTTGCAACCTTTTGCGTTTCTTCTTTGGCTGTTTGTTCCGCTTGCCGTTCCCGAAACGATGTATAGGCTTGCTCCAAGCGTAGAAGCTCATCTTCAAGGTCAGCCTTCTCAGCACTGTAATCGCTCTGGCTGATTTCACCGAGAATGAATCGTTCATACGCCGCACGTTTTTCATCATGGCATTTTTCAATGCGAGCGGAAAAGTCTGATTGTTGCTCAAAACCCGGCGCATGAACGGATACACCCTTCGTATTCAATACTATTTTCGCCTGCTGCGTAATCATTGCGAATAGCGCGTCCTCCAACTCCGCTTTGGATATCCGTAGCCGATGGCAGGCGGCATCCGGCGCAGCCAGCGTAAATTTGCAATGAAAAGCGGCATTTTTCGTGGTGCTGACGCGCATGGAATGCCCACAATGCCCACAAAATACTTTTCCATTGAGCGGGGTTTTGCTGGCCTTGGCGTACCGTTGATCGGTAGACAGCTTCCGTTTTTTACTTGAGCCGCCCTTCATGCGAAGCCATTCCTGCACTTCATCAAACAATTCCTGCGATATAATGGCCGGGTGATGTGCTGGAATGCGCACCCAATCCTCCTTCGCGGTTTTCACACACCTATGGCTGACCGGATCAATCACCTTCGTTTTTCCAGCAACATACATGCCAGTGTATTGTTCATCCCGCAAAATATCGAAGATGATCCCTTTTTGCCACACGCAAGAAAACTGCTCATCCTGCGCCATCGCGCGCCTTTGCCTTTTATGGGCAGCAGGTGTAAGGATTTTTTCTTCGTAAAGGCGGTTCGCAATGGCGATTGCGCTTTGCCCGTTGCTGTACATTTGAAAAATCAGCTGCACCGTCTTCGCGGCAACCGGGTCTATGACCATATTTCGGTCACCATCCAGCATATAGCCATATGCGCAGTTTTTTGTTACAGCCTCACCGCGCCGCATCTTTTCATGTCGTGCGCTGGTGATTTTCTTGGAAAGGTCACGGCTGTAATACTCATGTATAAGAAACTTGAAGGAAACCTCCAGGCCGCCGGTGTCGCCTTCATGCTCAAAAGAATCGAACCCATCGTCCACGGAGATGAAGCGAACGCGGTAAAGCGGAAATACCCGCTCGATGAAATAGCCCATTTCAAGTGCATTGCGCCCGAAGCGGCTGAAATCCTTCACCACGATGGTGTTCACTTTGCCTTCACGGACAAGCTCCAGCAATTCCTGTACGCCGGGCCGCTCGAAGTTTGTGCCCGAATATCCGTTGTCCACGAACTCCAGCACAGTAGCGCCTTTTATATCAATATCCGCAATATGCTGATTTAAGAGTTTTCTTTGGTTTTCGATGCTCATGCTGTCCGTTTGCGCATCGTCCAAAGATAGCCGGATGTATTTGGCAAGTATCGCTTTAGCCAACGCATTTCACCTCCCCGTCTTCAAAGCAAAACTGGATTTCAAAGCTCTTGTCGTACCGCACCTGTATTTTTTCCACCAATCGGTCAATAAGGTCAGCGGTCAACACGTTTTCCGTGACGGCTTGCGAGGTCGCGTCAGCGGTATCAAACGCATCGTGCGCCGCTGCTTCCTGATCTCGCCGCTGCTGGCGTATCGCATCCGCTTCCTGAGACAGCGCTTCAAGTTTCGCCTCGTAATCAGCCTTCATAGAAACGAACTCATCAGGGGTAAGCAGCCCGCTCACCATGCTTTCGTACAGGCTTTTGTGAAACCGACCGCTATCCTGTTGCTTACGGGATATTTCCCGCAGACGGGTTTGTGCAGTCTCTTCCATGATACCGCCGCAATCTCGCTTCGTATGGATATATTCGCCGAGGATGGCTTCGGTTTGATTTTGCAATGTTGCTAATATGCTGGATTTTATATCCGCTTCCTTGACCGACACCTGAACACAGGCATCCTTCTTGAGCTTCCATTGTGTTTCACATCGGTACCAATAAATCCCATCCTTGTTCTGGCGGTGACGGTGCATGGGCTGGCCGCAGTGGGCACAATACACCTTGCCCTTAAAGATGTTGGGTGAATATGGCACTGCTTCGCTCCGTGACGCTTTATCGTGCTCGTATGTCTTTTGCAGGATCGCCTGCACTCTATTAAACTGGTCACGGCTAATCACCGGCTCGTGGGTGTTTTTAACGCAAATCCATTCGCTGGGGTCAGTTGGAATTTCCTTGCCATTTATTGTTCTACTCTTGCCTTGCTCCATATCGCCCGCATATACCCGGTCATGAAGGATTTCCCTGACTGTGCGTATCTGCCAATATTGTATCCCCACCAGCTTTTCGTTTTCGATAAGCCCCTTTGCCCGCTTATAGTGGCTGGGTGGCAACATGCCCTCGTTATTGAGTGTGCGGGTAATTTCTCCAATGCCCATGTGTTGTGCCGCCCAATCGAATATTTTGCGCACTACATCGGCAGCCTCCGGGTCAACAATCAGATGGCGGCAATCCTGTGGGTCTTTGGCATATCCGTAAGGCGCTAAACCGCCCACGAATTTGCCATCCCGGATGTTTTGCCGTTGTACGGATTTACATTTGCGGCTGATGTCCAGCGCGTAGGATTCGGCAATCAGGTTTTTCAGCGGCAGTATGATTCCACCATCACCATCATTGCTGTCGAATGAATCGGTGACCGCGATGAACCGCACGCCTAATGACGGTAAATACTTTTCAATGTAATAGCCCGCGTCAATGGCGTTTCTGCCGAAACGCGAAAGGTCTTTGACGATGATGCAGTTGATCCTGCCGCTCTCGGCGTCAGCCAGCATCCGTTGGAAGCCTGGCCGGTCGAAGTTCGTGCCGGTAGCATTGTTATCGGTATAGGTTTCTACAATGCGAATATCCGAGGACATAGCCACAAAATTTTCAATAATATCGTGCTGAGTCTCAAGCGAGTCCCCGCGCTTTTTCTTGTCATCGCTGGAAAGACGGGTATAGGCAGCGGCGTTATAGAGCACACGCTCCGGCGCCATAGTCGCAACAACATCCACAATGTGTTTTCTGCTTTTTCTGGCCATATTACGCAACCTCCTTCTCAGCCGAAGCATATTTCGAAAGCGCAAACGCCTGCTCATATTCCGCTTGATAATTGAAGGTAATATCGAGCTCGGTTTTGCTAACGACGCGGATGCTCTGGATGAGGGTGATCACTGCACGACGATCCATTTCAGCAAGATTCTCGAAATGTTTGAAATGTTCCGTCCAACGCAGGCGCTCGGAATTCCCAGCCAGCACTTCTTCCAGTTCTTCTTCGAGCGCAGCAATCGCATCCCGGTGACGTTCTTCGTCCGCAATGTAGTGGCTTTTGAAATCCTTATATTCCTTGGATGTAATCAGGTTTTTGATCATGTTCTCGTAGAGCGTAGATTTGTACCCGGCAACCTCCCGGATTTTGCGCTCATTTTCGGCAATCTGTTCTTTTATCTGCCGGGCAAGAGCCTGCGTCGCCTGTTGGCTGCCCATGAGGACAGCATCCAACGAGGCCACATTGGCGATGTGTGCTTTCACACTGTCAATGATGCAACCACAAAGGTCTTCTTCTTTGAGCATCACAGCATCCTTACAACCACGTTTTTTTCCTGTAGGGCAGTAATAGTAGTAATAGGCTCTCCCCTTATATGGCACCGTCTTGCGGGTCATACGGGCACCACAGCAACCACAGATGAGAATACCGGAAAAGAGGTATACCGCATCATTGCCCGGCGCGGTGCGGGTGTCCAGCCGCATGATCCGCTGGGCTAAATCGAAATCCTGTTTTGACACGATTGCCTCGTGCGCATCTTCGGCGCGCTTCCACTCGGATTGGGGCTTATCGACCACATCCTTGATTTTGTAATTAAACGTTCCTTGGCGCCCCTGTATCAACGTGCCTGTGTAGGTCTCATCCTTCAGGATGCGGATGATTGCGGTAGCCGACCACTTTGCATCGGGCCTGTCTGCGAACCCGCCCTTGGGATGCGGCAGGCCGCGATCACGCTTATATGCCATTGGGGAGAGAACGCCGCGCCTGTTCAATGCCTCGGCTATTTTCAGGGCGCTCACACCGCCGATCTTCATGCGGAAGATATCCCGCACAATGGGGGCGGTGTGCGCATCCACGACCAGCCGGTTCTTGTTTTGCTCATCCCGTCTGTAGCCATAGATAGGGCATGCGCCCACATAATCGCCATTGTTGCGCTTTGTGTCCAACGCTGACCGTGTTTTTATAGAAACATCCCGGCTGTAAGCATCGTTGATGATAGTTTTCACGCCCACCACAAGATCGTCTGCGCGATCTTTCAATGTATCAATGTTATCGTTGATGGCAATAAATCGCACGCCGTAGGCAGGCAATATGGTGCGCAGGTAGCGCCCTGTTTCGATATACTCACGGCCAAAGCGCGAAAGGTCTTTGACGATAACGCAATTGATCTCGCCATTTTCAATGGCTTCCATCATTTCCTTAAAAGCCTTGCGGTCGAAGATAACGCCGGAAACACCATCGTCCACCTTTTCCATGACGGCTTCGATGTCGGGCTGTCCCTCAATGAAATGGTCAAGCAGCTTGCGCTGGTTTCCCACGCTGTCGCTTTCGTTTTCGTTGGCGTTGCCATTTGCGCGGCCCTTCTTATCATCGGCATAGGAAAGCCGAATATACTTTGCCGCCTTGTATTTTGCTTCTGACATAACAAATCACTCCTTTTCACGCGATTTCCCGCGGAATCAAGAGTGATGGCGTCGTCGCAATATTGCTCTTTTCCCAACTCCATGTTAACTCTGAACCGCAGTAAAGTACAGTCTTTCTTTGGGTTATAGGCGTTTGTTTTCAGGCGACCAGGCCGCGCAAACAGTCTTCCAACGGCGGGCCATCCACTGCGAAATGGGCGGTTACCACAAACTTGCCGCAACGGAAGTGATAGGGGTTTTTGATTTGCCGCACATATTCGGCGATACGCTCCTGCCGGGGCAGATTTTTATCCACGCATATATCGCGTATATCAACCAGGGTATCTAAATCATTCAAGCTACTGTGCATGTTGTTGCCTCCTTAAAGAATTCTGGTGGTTTCTTCTCTCGCATGAACCGCTCGACCTCCGCAACATCCGCCATCACCCGGCAGGGCGGGAGCGCCGCAAGCACGCGGTGGTGATATGGTGCGCCTGTTCGAGCGCGGGAGTCTAAAATGGCGCAGACGCCGGTGTCAGTTTCAGTACGGATGAGCCGCCCAAAGCCCTGCTTGAGTTTTACCAGCATATCCGGCACAAGCGCCTGCTCCTTGTATGCGTCCATGCTGCCATATAGCCCTTTTTCATATTCCCCGATGGGATCAGGGGCAGCGAAGGGTAGCTTGACGATAATAAGCAAAGAAAGCGCGTCGCCGGGGATGTCTATGCCTTCCCACAACGCGCCGGAAGCGAACAGTACGCCGTTTTTACTGGCCTTGAACCGTTCCAGCGCAGCGGTGTCGCGCCGCCCCATCTGAAACAGGGGGAACGGCAGGCCGCGAGCTTTGAGCATGGCATATACCTGCCCCATCGCGCTGTAGGATGTAAACAGAACGACGGCATGGCCGTGGGCGGCATAAAGCAGGCGCTCCACCTCACGTGCCACCGCTGAAATGTATGCCTTGTTTTTGTTATCCGGGAATGGCACCGCATCGCTAAGATACAGCAGCGTATTGCTCTGGTGGTCAAAGGGCGAGGGCTTGCTGGTTTCTATCACAGGGGCACCGCTTACATGGGATATTCCAAGCGAGTGCTTGATGCGGCTGAAATCCCCACTTGCGGATAGGGTGCCGGAGGTGAGGATGATGGGCATGCCACTGCTCCAGATATCACGATGCAGCCGTGCGCCCATGTCTTTGGGGATGGCGCATAGCCTTGGGTCTTCGGATTCATCTTCGCCAAAGCCCTCCAGCCAGCAGATCAGGCCCGTGCGGTTATGGAGCGCGCCCGCCTTTTCACCGATGCGTGCAAGCTGCCACAATGCCTGTGATTTTCGTTCCTTGAAGCGGGGTGCGGTATGGCTCTCCATAATAGCAGCGATCAGGTCTTCCGCGATTCCGGCGATATTATGCAAATGCCGTTGTGCCTGCGCGTCCAGAACGGCGGGAAAGCGTTCTGTCTCATCTTCCACCGAATGGGGCAGGTTTTCCGTCAACTGTTCGAACAGCCGCTTATTCTGCCCGCCCAGCTTTTTTGCCAATCGATGAACATTGACTCCGCTCACGGTTTTTCCATCCGTGAAAGAGTGGACGCTTTCCACAAGCGGCGGTATCTCCGTGGCGGTGAGCTCCAGCCCGTACATTTGCCGGGCAGCCTGCAAAAATTTGTGTGCTTCGTCAATGATCACAAGCTGGTAATGCGGCAGAAGCGGGCGCATGCCCTTCACTCTATGCAGGATGTCTGCAAGGAAATAGTTGTGGTTGGTGATCTGAAAATCAATCTTGGGGTCGTTGGCCTCCGCGAGATACCTTGTATAGCGGCAACGCGAGACATACGTGCAATCTGCCCCGCACCTGCCGGCAACGCAGATTTTCCGTTTTATATACGGCGTCAGCTTCTCGGCATCTGCCAAATCGCAGGATGCATCTTTTTTTAGCAGAGGATGAAGCAGGGTTTTTGTGGGCGCGTCCGCGTCCTCGAAGAATTCCCGCAAGCGCTTTTCGCAGAGAAAATGCTCCTTGCCCTTGCGTACTACACAGGTCAGCGGCGTGCGGATGATATCGTGCTCCAGCAGGATGCGGGATAGTTCCGGGATGTAGTCGCTGGCGATGGCGCGTTGCAGCGCGATGCTGGATGTAGCGATTACAATGGGCATATATGCGCTCTCTGCGTAGCTTTGCCCAAGGGTGCGCCCACGCAGCCAGAAGTCGTTCAATCGCCCACGTTTGGCGAGAACCGCCGCTGTGAGGTAGGCGTGGGTCTTACCAGTGCCCACCTCGGATTCAGCAAGAGATATCGCTCTGCGCTGGATTGCCGTAAGAATATGCGCAGCAAGACCAATCTGGTTTTCACGCACGGCGTAGCCGTATTGCGGCAATAATTCTGTAAATATGTGGTTGAGTATTTCTGAAACCCGCATATGCGGCAAACGTTCGCACGGTGCCCGGTCTACTTCATGCTGCCCGTCGCCACGCACGGACGATGCGCGTATTTTCATTGCCATGCCGGGGTACATGCTTTCATCCAGCGGTTTTGCCCGGCGGCAGAGTGTTTCTGTTTTCCCGTTTGAAAGATTGACCGCGCTGTACGCATAGCTTTTTGCCGTTTGGCGTTCCAGCAGCGCGCAGCCATATGCCGCGAAAAGCGGCGTGCCGTTTGCAAGATGCCTCGCGGGCGTACCCGGCGGCAGTGTTGTTGTGATTTCTGCGATATGTGCAGGCGTGTGCAATGGTTGGCTCCCTTC
>JAJDHH010000018.1 GCA_030266105.1 Eubacteriales bacterium OttesenSCG-928-K08 | reverse complement strand
CCCTTGAAAGGAGAAAATTATGGCATATAGATTAACCGGCGTGCAGGCAATGTTCCCGGTGCTGCTTTCACGCCACCCGCAAAACGGGCTTGCTGCGGACGATTACGACACGAGCGCCGCACAGAACGAAAACAACATGAACCAGAACTTTTCCATACTCTATCAAAAGCTGGTGGAGATGGAGGAGCAGCTGGCTCAGCTCTAAAGGAGGGACACAATGGCAGTTAGAAGTGATTATCGGGTTTCGGGCATGAGCACGGCCGATGTAAGGGTGCTCCAGCAATCGCTGGGCGTCAAGGCGGATGGCGCGTGGGGCCCAAAATCGCAGGCGGCGCTTGACGCAAAATATGGCTCGGGCGCCGACCCCTATTCGGTTTACAGCGGCTCGGGCTCTGCGCAGACAGGCGCTTATTCATCGGGCGCGGGTTCATACTCGCCCACGGCCTCCTCGGGGGCATATTCAGGCTCGGGTTATTCTTCCGGCGCGGCCACCACGGGTGTTTACAACAATGCGAATATCGTTTCTTCCGGGCAGGGCCACTCAAGCGGCTACAGCGGCACATATTACACCGACAGCCGCGGAAGATCCTACACCGAGAGCGGCTCGCTTTTGCGCACGGATGGTTTCTTTTACCCCGCGGGCGCAAAGGTCAGCCCCAACGGGATGTATTATGATGTTGGCAACGGCTGGCAATACGCCAAGGGCTCCAAAACGAGCGATGGTTATTATGTTGCAAACAGCATGACGGGCAAGGCCCCCGGCTCTATCGACTACAGCTTTGACGAAACCGGCATAAACGGCGGGTTTGTTCAAAAACGAGCGGCAGGGCATGTTGCCGGTGGGCAATCCGGCTCCGGCAATGGCTCCTCAACAGGCAATGGCTCCTCAACAGGCAGCGGCAGCACAACAGGCGTAAACCGCGAAAAATGGCAGGATGATTTTGATGAGGAAATCCAGCGCTACATGAACCGGCTCTTTGGCGGATACGGGCTTGTATAGGGAGGTAATAAAATGTCAAAATACTATCTTAACGGCTATACGCCTCCTTCTCAGGTAAACAGCAAATCCGATGTGGTTGCCATGCAATCGCAGCTTAACGCTGCGGGCGCGGGCCTGAAGCTGGATGGCATCTGGGGCCCAAAAACTGAGGCGGCATACCTGCAATTCATGAACTCAGGCTCGCCAAACGGCGGCGGCAGCGCGGCAAGCCAATGGGCCAGCGGCGCGCAGGATTACATCAACAGCGCCTACGGGCTTTTTGATGTGCCGACGATAGATTATCAGCCGATGAGCGAGGCGCAGCTTTTGGCGCAGATCGAGGGTGCTTACCGCCCGGCGGTCGATCTTGCGATTTCGCGGCGCAGGGAGCAAACGCAAACAAACCGCGCGGAGATCGATGTGGATGCATATTCGCGCGGCATGGGGCCAAGCACATATGTCACCGACATAAAGGGTAGAGAAATGGACGCCGAGGCTTCCGACATAAGCGCGATGGAGAGCGAATACTCCGCAATGGTTATGCAGGCGCTAATGCAGGCCATGCAGCAGGAAAACGACAGAATGCTTGCGGTGGAGCAATACAACTCGCAGCTTCAATACAACGCGAGCCAGAATGCTTATTCGGCAGGGATGAGCGCGTATGAAGCCTACCTTGCGCAGCAGGCCGCTGCGGCAAAAGGCTCCGGCTCGCGCTCATCATCAAAATCAAAAGGCGCAAATGCTTCTGCAACGGAGGAGGATGCGTGGCGGCTGCTTTCGCTTTGCTCAAAGCAGGAGCGTGATGGCATTTACAACGGCAAGGATGCTAAAAACACAGCGCTGCGCGATGAGATTATAAGCGTGCTGGGGCCGATGGGTTATCTTGAGGCGCAATCTTTGTATCCCGGAACATAAAAAATAAGGCATCGGCGCTATAGCGCCGATGCCTTATTTGCACCTTCTGCCCAACTTCATAAAAATGTGGTATACTTAATATACGGAAATATGCCTGAATACCGGAGGAGCTATGTATCGCGTCGTACTTATTGACGATGAAGAAACCATTGTGCAGGGCCTAAAGCGCGTGCTTGATTGGCGTGCCTTTGGCTGCGAGGTTGTCGCAACAGCATATAATGCCCAATCCGGTGCGTTGGCCATACGCGAGCACAAGCCGGACATTCTTTTTACGGACATTCGTATGCCCGATCAGGATGGGCTGACGATGCTCGCCGGGCTTAAAAGCGAGTTTCCGGATATGCAGGTAACGGTGCTGACAGGCTATCGCGATTTTGATTATGCGCAGCAGGCCATTCGCCTTGGTGTAACAAGGCTTTTAACAAAACCCTCGCGCATGGGCGAAATTCAGGAGGCCATGGGCGCGATGCTCGATGAGCTTAGGCGGATTAAGCCTGAGGATACGCCCGCCCCGCAGGAGGAAGCAAGCAACGCCGAGCAGCGCGCAAACAGCTTTATTGTGCGGCAGGCGCTAAATTGCATCGAGCAAAACTATCGTGAAAAGCTCACCCTTCAGGATGTTGCCGATAGCTGCTATGTTTCACAATGGCACCTTTCAAAGCTTTTAAACCGCCACGCGGGCAAGAGCTTTTACGATCTTTTAAACGCGGTGCGCATTCGCGAGGCAAAGCGGCTTTTGCTGGATCCCAGCCTCAAGGTCGGCGATATTTGCGAAATGGTCGGTTACACCGACACGGGGCATTTTTCCCGCGTTTTCAAAAAGATTGAAGGGGTTAGCCCCAACGCCTACAGGAACACAACGGAAGAGGAAAAGTAGCTTATGAGCATAATCGATATTGTCGTGCTGGCGGTTTTTGCGTTTTTTGTGCTTTCGGGCTGGTATCGTGGGCTTGTCAGCACATTGCTCTCGATTGGGGCATACATCGTTTCGGCAGGCCTTGCGCTAATCATGCGCCCGCTTTTATCCAACCTGGTTTTTTCAAACGCATCGTTGTATAACATGGCGCTTTATTATGCGGAGGGCGCGGAGTTTGTTTATGATGTGGAGCTTAGCAAGTCGGCCATATCGCAGCTTGGCAGCTCGCAGCTTTCTGTGGTTATGGAGCGCGCGGAGCTGCCCATACCCGTTGGAACGCGAATTTCCGAAAACATCGCCAAGGAAGCCTTCGCTGCAGATGGCCTCACCACATTAGGCGAATATTTTAACCAGACGATCGTAAATGTTTTTATCAACCTTTTGTGCGTGCTGGTTTTGTTTGTTGCAATAAGGCTGATATTCGCCTTCATAATCAACATGATTGATTACGCAAGGCGCGGGTATCCTGTGCTGCAAAGTGCGGATGGTTTAATAGGCGCGGGTTTCGGCTTAATTCGCGGTTTTCTTGCGATGTACATAATCTTCCTCGTAACGCCCGCTGTGTTAATCGTGCTGCCTTCAATAGGAGATTATCTTTTCGACTCGTTTTTTGGCACATTCTTTTATAACACTAATTTCCTGCTGCGTTTAATTCCGGGCATATAGCCGCTAAAATTAGCGAATAATGGCATAAAGACTCATAAAAAAGGCGCATATTTATTGCGCCTTTTTTTTGATAGTTTAATATACAAATTTGTTGCATAATTCGCCATTATACACTAGAAAACATGAACAAACATGGTAGACTTTGGTACGGGGAGTTGATATACTAAGCATATAATTTTTTTCGCGTTTTTAACTTAATATTTGCTAATGTAAGCGAGTTTGGTGTTAGTTTATTAAATTTGACCAATTATGTTCGGTTTTTCCTTAAATACAAAACGCGAATTTTTGATTAACTTGCTGCAAAGATTCAATATCTAGTATTGCGACAACATTCGTTGTTGCAATATGTAGGCACATATATGTATTTTTAGGGTAATAATCCTAAAATATGCGTTATTTAAAAAAATTATGAAGAAATAGTGAATATTCGACATAAAGGCACGATTTCCTCCCCTGTTACCCTTAATTTGGGAGTGGTACAATAAATAATAACTTACATGTTTTATACATAGAAATCGGATATATACATTTTTGTTTTTCGTTTTGACGACAATGGGGGTTGTTCGTTAGAAAACATAATAAAGGGGGCTTCCAAAATGGGCAAGCATCGTATTCTTATGGTTGATGACGATCTGCAGTACTTGACGCAAATGCGGGGGTTTTTTGCGGCACAGGATCAGATTCGTCAAGCGGACATCGCAACCGATGGCCGACAAGCGCTCGACAAAATGCAAACCACCAACTATGACGCCGTTTTGATGGATCTGATTATGCCAAAGCTGGATGGCTTGGGGGTAATGGAGAACATGCGACTAAGAGGTGGAGAGCAGCCGGCAATCATAATCGTGACAGCAATACGCAATGAAGGCATGATTAGAACCGCCTGCGCAATGGGCGCGCAGTACTTTATGGTCAAACCTGTTGACCCCGATACGCTCTACAAAAGGCTGATGGATATTTTAAACACCCAGCCAACCGGCGGAGTGATTTCGCCCGTTGCTGCGCCGCCGCGCACGCTGGATGAAAAGATCACATCAATCTTTCTTGTGGCGGGCATTCCGGCGCACATAAAGGGTTATCATTATTTACGCGAGGGCATTCGTATGGTTTACGCCAAGCCTGCGCTTATCAACAGCATTACTAAAGAGCTCTACCCCGGAATAGCCAGGCATTTTCTTACCTCGCCAAGCAAGGTGGAGCGCGCCATACGCCATGCGATTGAGGTTGCATGGACAAGGGGCAAAATCGAAAACATAAACCAGCTTTTTGGTTACAACATTTATTCAAAAAACGATAAGCCCACAAATGGCGAATTTATCGCACTTGTGGCGGACAAGCTCATCATAGAGCAAAGCCGCGAAAAAGAGCTTGCGGAAGCAGCAGTGTAAATGGGAGCTAAGCGCGTCTGCCGCGCTAGCCTAAAAATGGAAAAACTAAAGGAGGCTTTGGCCTCCTTTAGTTTTTCCCAAAAATATGCCGGATTTGCAGCAACACGTTTTATTGAGTATAATCACATCCGTCTGTTCGGCTACGCTCTTTTTCCACATATTTGTTTTTGCATCGTTGGAATTTCGGCTCCGTTCTGCTACAATGAATACTAACTATGCAAGCGAGCGGGCAGTTGCCAGCCTGGAATAATTTTTCAACCTTGGCAATCCGCACCGGGGGAGTTTACACTCATGAAAAACGTGCGCAAACACAGATCCTTGCGGCTAACGGTTTTGGGAGCCGTCAGCTTTGTGCTGCTGCTTTTTGTGGCGGTATTTTTTATTGTGTTCAGTTCTTCCATATCCAGCATGCTGCTTAATGTTGAGCAGGGTTTTTTGGAAGAGCAGCGCGATACGGTGCTAAAACAAATCAAGGCCGCGCAGCAGAGCGTCAAAAACCACGCAATGGATAATGCCCTGTGGGAGGAAACACTGCTTTTTGCCGAGGGCGAAAATCCGGATTATTTCCCCAAAAACTGGCCGGACACACATCCGCTGCAAAACTACGACTTTAACTTTATGATTTTTAAGGATGCGGCGGGCAACGACCTCCACGTGGAGTTCCGCGATTTTATAAACGACACACCCATGCAAGCCCCCGAAGGTTTTTCACAGCACATCACAACAATGGCCAACACCGCAATTTCCGAATATAATTCCTTGCGTTATCGTGGCGTTGACTATGAGCTGCTGCTCGCCAGGCTGGGCGAGGGTGGCATATTCTTTTATGAAGAAGTGCCCTACTACTTTTATTCTGTGCCAATCACACTGATTGATAGCGCGGATGAACCTGTTGGCACGCTGACATTTGGCAACATACTCGACGATGCTTTTTTTAAGTGGATCACCCATCTGGATGCAGTCGAATTTGAGCTAAGGGATATTCCGGTGTTTGTTTCGCCGCGCGAATCAACTTTTGAGGCCGTGGATAATGAGACAATATCCATGCTCATCCCCCTTGCGGATTATTTTGGCAGCGCAAAGCTTTTGAGCATGAGCCGCGGGCGAACGGTTTACGCGCAGGGCCAATACATGATGCGCATAACCTCTTTCCTGCTGGTGCTTGTTGTGCTTGTGTTTATCACCGCGCTTTATTTTATAATCGTCAAGCGTATGATTTACCCAGTCGAAAAAATCAGCCATGACATAAGCAATATCATAGATAACGGTGCGCTCGATAAGCACAAATATTCAAGCAGCTCCGAGTTTATCGCGCTTGCGACTTCCATTAACGATATGCTGGAGCAGCACAATCAATCCAACATATCGGTGGATGCGTTTAAGCGCATATTCGATGGCATAGACGCGCACCTTTACGTGAGCGATATTGAAACAAACGAAATACTTTTTATAAACCACAAAATGGCTCGCGACTTCCAGGTGGTTGGCGATGCAACGGGCCGCACTTGCTACGAAGTGTTCCGCTCGGAAGATGGCATACGCTGCAGGCAATGCCCCATCGAGCAGCTTTTGGAAAACCCCGGCCAGAGCATAACATGGGAAAGCCACAATGCCGTAACGGGGCAATACTACTCCAACACCGATTATTTGATCGAGTGGACCGATAAAAAGCTTGTGCATCTGCAAAACGCAATCGACATTACCGAAACAAAAAAGGCGGAGGCCGCGCTGACAAAACGGCTTGAGCAGCAGGAGCTTATGAGCGCGATCTCCCAATCGTTCATTTCCCCGGCGGATATGCACACGCTCGTTGGCAACGCGCTGCGCCTCACCGGCGAATTTGTGGGCGCGGGCAAGCTGCTAATGGCAAGGTATGATGAGCAAACGGGGCTTTTGCCCATTGTGGATGGTTGGTATAATGAAGCGCAGGGCCTATACCCCGAGCCGCCCGGAAACCCGCTTGTTGAAAGCCAAAAGCTCTATGAGGATCTTGTAATAAAGGGCGAAAGCGTACACATAGTTAACAACACAATGGATTTATCCGATCCTGAGCGCAAAAAGCTGCAGGAGCTTGGCGTTTTTGCTTATTTGTGCTCGCCGCTTTATTCGGGCGGCAAGTTCTGGGGCGCGCTTTGCTTTAACGATTGCACAGCGCCGCGGGTGTGGTCAAACAGCGATATCCATCTTGCAAGGCTCATCGGCAATGTGATTTCCGGCGTTATCGACCGCAACATCACAGAGGAAGAGCTTTTCAGGATGTCCTCAATCGTCAACAGCTCGCCGGAATTTATCGCGCTTGCGTTGCCCGGTGGCAAGTTTGATTATGTCAACAAGGGTGTTGTGGATATTACGGGCTATCTTAGCGATGAGCTGCTCGAGGGTGGTTTTGCGCTGCTGCTCGATAAAGAATCGCTGGAAGATATCCGCCGGGAATATCTACCCACTGTGCTTGAAACGGGCAAATGCTTTTTTGAATGTGGCATAAGGCGCAAGGATGGCGACAAACGCATAATGGCCTTTTCGATGTTCCTTGTTGATGAGTCGGCCGAACGTTTTGGCGTGATCGCTTCCGACCTGACGGAGATCCGCCAGCTTGAGCAGGCGCTAATTTACGCAAAGGATCAGGCGGAAAGCTCCAACCGTGCCAAGAGCGATTTTCTCTCGCGCATGAGCCATGAAATGCGCACGCCCATGAACGCAATCATAGGCATGACAACAATCGCCCAAAAGAGCAACGACCCTGAGCGAAAGGAATACTGCCTCGATAAAATAAGCGATGCCTCAACGCATCTTCTTGGCGTAATAAACGATATTTTGGATATGTCCAAAATCGAAGCCAACAAGTTTGAGCTTAACCCGGAAGAATTTGAGTTCGATAAAATGCTTGCGCAGGCAGTCACGGTCATCCATTTCCGTGTGGATGAGAAAAAGCAAAACCTCTTTGTGAATGTTGACGAGCGCCTGCCCAAAATGCTTGTGGGTGACGATCAGCGCCTTGCGCAGGTCATAACCAATCTTTTGTCAAACGCCGTTAAGTTCACGCCCGAGGGCGGGGATATCACGCTTGCCGTTGAGCTAATCAACGAAACGGATGATGGCATTTGCACGCTTGAGTTTAGCGTGAAGGATACGGGCATCGGCATTTCGCAAGAGCAGCAAAGCCGCCTTTTCCGCTCGTTTGAGCAGGCGGATGGCGGCATCGCCCGGCGCTTTGGCGGCACGGGGCTGGGGCTGGCGATTTCAAAAAGCATCGTTAACCTCATGGGTGGCGACATACGCGTCGCCTCGCAGGAGGGTGTCGGCTCATCATTTATTTTCACAGCGGAGTGCAAGCGCGCAAACAAAAACGGCAAAAAGGCACCCGAGGCGGAACCTGCCGCACGGCAGATCAGCGAAAACTGCTTTATGAATAAGCGCATACTTGTTGCTGAGGATATTGAAATCAACCAGGAAATCGTAGCCGCGCTGCTTGAGGAAACCGGCGTTACGATTGACTTTGCGCTAAACGGCATAAAAGCGGTGGAGCTTTTTAGCGTCTCACCCGAAGCATACGGCATGATATTTATGGATATTCACATGCCTGAGATGGATGGTTTTGAGGCCACAAGGCGCATACGTGCGCTAAATATAGCGCAGGCAAAAACCGTGCCAATTGTTGCGATGACTGCAAATGTTTTCCGCGAGGATATCGAAAAGTGCCTCGCCGCCGGGATGGACGGGCACGTTGGCAAACCCATCGTCCCCGAGGAAATGTTCGAAAAAATGAACGAATACCTGCTTCGATAAAACGTTAAACTATTTTGCAAAAAACGCTGCGGCCAAGCCGCAGCGTTTTTTTGACCCCCCTGTGGGCGATCTATGATCGCCCCTACATATCTAACATGAGAATTTTCCATACCATTAAATGTAGGGGCGCACAGCGTGCGCCCGCAGCGTTTATGTTGTCACAATAATCTCGCCATCATCCTTTATCAGGCACACCCGCCTTGCTTTTATAAGCACCACATTTTTTTCCTTCACGGCGATGTTTGTCAGCTTTTCAAGTGCGCGCGCGTAAAGCTCAAGCTGCTTTTCGTGCGTTCGCGCGGCTTCCTCAAGGCTGGTGTTTTCCTGCACACGGTCAGTTTTGTAATCGATAAGCACCCAGCCGTTTTGCTCAACAAAGCAGCAATCTATCACACCCTGCAAAAGTATGGTTTCTTCGCTTAATGTGTCAAGCAGGGTGTTTGCCTCAAATTCCACCGAAAAAGCCAGCTCGCGCTCTACCTTTTTTGCGCTAAGCATTCGTTTGCCAAGCGGGGAGTTCAAAAACCAGCACATATCCTTTAGCGGCAGCACATCTAACTGCCGCTTTGTAATTAGGCCATCCTTTTGCATGCGCGCCGTTTCTTCCCTGAGCGCCGCCAATGTATCATCGGCCGGGAATTTTTTGAGGTTCAGCTCATAAAGCGCACTATGAAGCGCCGCGCCACGCTGCGCGGCGTTTAGCCCTTTTTGCTCCGTATCAAAACGCGGCGGGTCGCGCAATGTTATTTCACCGGCGTGCAAAAGCCCGCTCACGCTTAGCTTGGTGGGGATGCGCCCGGCATCCTCAAACCCATAACGCCACAAAAAACGCTCCTTGATCGCCTGCAAATATTCGTTGATATCCGGAGTGGCTGTTTCCTGCTTTGCGCCCGCGCTTTGAGTTTCGCGCGGCAGTTGGTGGTTTTTTAGCTCGATGCAGCTTTTTTGTAAAGCTACCGGCAGCAGCCAATCCATAAATGAGCGCACATTATTGCTCGGCTCCTTTGCCTCGCTAATGAGCTTTTTTGTGTCGCGCGCGCAGCCAATCATAATGAGCCTTTGTTTTGCGCGGGTCATGCCAACGTAGAGTATGCGCATCTCCTCAGCACGATCCTTATTTGCCCTGTGGCGCAAAATGACCTGTCGGAGCATTGTGTCCCTCTTTACGCCGGAGCTGATAAGCCTTAGCCCAAGCCCAAGCTCCCTGTCCGCAAGCAATGGCGCCTTGTTGTCTGAGCTGTTAAACTTTTTGTTAAGCCCCCCAAGCAGAACAACCGGATACTCCAGCCCCTTTGATTTGTGCACGCTCAAAACGCGCACAACATCAGCCGCGCCCGCCTGCGCTGCGCCCATTTTTGCGGTGTCCGCAGCGTCATCCATGTAGCGCAAAAAGCTCCAGATATCACCCGCTGCGCCTGAATGAATATAATCGAGGGAGCGTGCAACAAGCGCATCCAAATTCGCCTGGCGCTCCTGCCCGCCAAAAAGCGCGCCCATACATTCATAAAGCCGGCTTTGCTCCAAAAGCTTTGCAATCAACTCATTAAGCGGCAAAAGCCGCGCCTCAACGCTCCATTTGTCCAGCAAGGCAAAAACATCGTTTACCCGCCCTGCAAGCGCCGTATCAAGCTTAGCGTATTCCCTCATGCTTTCGTTAAACTGCTCCGCAGGGCAGGCAGTGCGGATATCTATAAGATCGCCCTCCGAAAAATTAAAAACGGGCGAGCGCAGCACGCTTAACAGCGGGATATCCTGCCTGCGGTTATCTATCACACGCAGCAGGTTCAAAAAAACCTGCACCTCAATGGTTTCAAAATAGCCGCCCGTTAGCTGCACATAGGCAGGCACACCCTCTGCGGCAAGCGTTCTTGCCCAAAGCTCGCCCACGGCGCGGTGCGAGCGCAAAAGCACGACAAAATCAGAATATTTTAACGCGCGCCGGTTTTTGCCATCATCAAGCTTTTGTGTGCGCTTAAGCTCATGTATGCGCCTTGCGGCAAGCCTCGCCTCGGCCACAGCAACCTCCGCACGCTCCTGCTCATCATCAGCATCATCTTCGTCGGCAACCTCCGGCGGCTCAAGCTCGTTTAGCTCAATAAGGTTGAGCTCCACGCCGGAAAGCCCGCCCTGATTTTGCGTTGCGCCGGGCGGCAGGTGGAGCGCCGCAAGCTCATCGTATTCTATCTCAGCATCATCCGCGTGCATTATCGTTGAAAAAACATCGTTTATGGCATCGATCACGGGCTTTGAGCTTCTAAAGTTGATGTTGAGCGCAATCGCCTTTCCATCCCCCCCACCCGAATAATCGCTGAGCTTTTCTAAAAAGAGGCTTGGGTCGGCCTGCCGGAACCGATAAATCGATTGCTTGACATCCCCCACCAAAAAGAGATTGTTCTCGCGGCGCACCAGCTCAATTAAGCGCTCCTGTATGCGGCTGCTATCCTGATATTCATCAATAAAAATATACAAAAAGCGCTTTTTGAGCGTTTCACGCACATCCTCAAACTCAAGCGCTTTGAGCGCAAGGTGCTCCATATCCGAAAAATCCACAACAGCGTTTTCGCGCTTTGATGCGGTGTATATTTCATCCACGCTTTTAACAAAATCGCAGAGCAACTCAACAACGGGCAAAAGCTTTGCCATACGCTCGTTTTCCTGCTCAAGCGGGTGCGACAGCAGTTCTTTTTGCTTGTTGAGCTCTTTTTTAACATTATCCCTTATGGCGCAAACCTGCTCTTTTAGCTCGGCAAAGCCATCTCTTGGCCAGCCGGAAAATGTCTTAAACTCAAGCGCCATAAGGCGCGCGCGGTATTCCTCAACGCCATTTGCAAGCGGCAGCGCACGTATTTGCGCCAGCTCGTTATCAAGATGCGCACAAAGCTTGGTTAAATCCTTTGGCATTTTTGCGCGTGCGCCCGCAAGCAGCAAACTCAACCTGTTGGCCTGCTTTTTTAAGTCGTTTAAAAGCACAAGCGCAACCGGGTGAGCCTCAATGCCGGATTTATAATCATCCGCTGCTGTTTTTAGCCAGGCCCACGGGTCGGGTTGGGACATTAAAAATTCATGCAGCTTTTGCACTTGTTCGATTAGCATTTGCTGCTCGCCGCTAAATGCGGCGATTAGCTCCACAATCTGGGCTGTTTTAGTTTTGTGCCATTCATCCGCAGTCGCCTCAAGCGCTGCGCTAAAGAGCATGTCCGATTGAATATCGTCCGCCGGGCGAAAGGCGGGGTCAAGCTCCAGCCTGTGAAAATTGCGCCGGAGTATGTATAAACAAAACGCGTGTAAGGTTGAGATATTCGCCCTATCCGCCTTCATGGCCTGCGTGCGCAAATGCGCCGCCGTTTCGGGGCTTTCCTCGTTTTTTGCATGCTCTATCAAATTGCGCGAAATGCGGCGCTTCATTTCAGCCGTGGCGGCCTCGGTGAATGTCACGACCAAAAAGCGGTCGATATCCGCGCCCTCACACACAAGCTGCGTTATCCGCTCGGTGAGCACGGCTGTTTTGCCGCTGCCGGCGGCAGCGCTTATCAGCAAATTTGTGTCGCGCAGCTCTATCGCCTGCCGCTGCTGATCGGTCCAGCTCATAGCTCCTCCTTTTTTTCGCACTGCGCAAAAAATGTTTCTTTATCCATGTTGGGCAATTCGCGCACATGGCAGCCGGGCTGGCGCTTATCAAAGCGGCAAACGCTTTTATAATCGCAATAGGAGCATGCGGAGCTGTTCCCCCCAAACGAAACGGGCCGCGCTTCCACCTGCCCATCTAAAAGCTCCCTCGCTGATTTTGCCGCGCGTGCGAGCGCAAACTCCATCAAAAACGAAAGCTCGTCTCCCTCAAGCACATTCGAGCGCTTGTGCAATGTTAAATTGGCGTTTCGCGAAAGCCCCTGCACCACCTGGGATTTGCCCGCAAGCGCGCGCTCGGTCGCTTCAACCGCCTGCTCATCGCTCAAAAGCAGGCCCGAAAGCCTGAGCGCCTCAAAGGCGCTATTTTCCTTGCCCTCATCAACAACGGGGTTTTTAACCGGCTGATAGAACATGCCCGCAGGCAAGGCGGCCTCATTATCCGCAACAACCTTCAGGTAGAGCGGAAGCTGCAAGGATAGACCGTCGTAAATTTTTTTATAGTCGATTTTTGCCTTGCCTGTTTTATAATCAACAACACGCAAAAGCGAGCCTGTTTTTGTTTTATCCACACGGTCAATAAGGCCGCTAAGCTGGCCCTTGGCCTGCTCCAGCGGCAAATCGAGAGGGGGGTAATCTCCGTTTGCCCCGAACTTCGCTTCGGTGTAAACCGGCACAAAATCCCCCGCCTGAATGCTGTTAACAAGCGCCCAAGCGCTTTTTCTCACGGCCTCCATCCAAAACACGCTTAATGTGCGCGCGCGGGGGCTGCCCAAAAGCAGCCCGTTTTCGTAGCTTTCAAGGCAATCGGGGAAAATATCGTCCAGCAGCTCATTTGTTTTTTCAAGTGTCAGCTCGTCAAAGCCGCCATGAAGCGCAAGCACCTGCTGCACAAAAATTTCGAGCACGATGTGCGAAAAGCTGCCAACATCGCTCTTGCGCTCCTTAAACTCCCTGCGTGGGCTAACTTTAAGCCCATGCTGCAAAAAATGTCTGTAAGGGCACTCGCGGAATGTTTGCAGGCGGGATATGCTGCCGTAATAATTTTTGCCATAAAGCTTGGCGCTAAGCGGTGAACCAAGCGATTTGGGCGTGGCGGGCGCATGCGCAAAATCGTTTGCGAGCTTTAGGCGCGGGGAATATTCCGGGTCGGCCTGATAATAAAGCTTCAGCGCCTTAAAAAGCGGCGCTTCGTTTTTTAGCTCGCGCGCGAGCAAAACAAAGCCGCTTTCGGCCGTGGCGGGAAGCTCCCCTTTAGGCGGCGCGCTTATGCTGATTGAAGGGAAAATTTCAAGCACGCGCTCAATAAGCTCCGCGGGGATAAGCTCGCGCTTGCCATCCGAATAAGCAAAGCTTAAATACAGCTGCTGCGATGCCTTTGAAAGCGCGCGGTAAACCGCCAGCCTGTCCCCCTCGGCGCGGGCCGAGCTTTGCTGCCAGAAAGCCCTGCCGGTGCTTTTTAGCTCCACAAGCTCCGCATCGTCAATCACACCATCATCGCTTTGTGGCGGGGGCAACAAACCCTCGTTGCAGCCCAGAATAAAAAGCCTTTTAACATTGCGGCTCCTTGTGCGCGCAACATCACCAAAGAGCACCTCGTCAACAGCCGCGGGGATTACGCCAACCTGATAGGCCGCAACCGCCTCGTTTAGCACCACGATGTATTCCCGGCTCGAAATTTCCGTATCCCCCAAAATGGCGTAAAGCTGCTCAAGCATTTCAACCAGCTTGCCCCACACCTGCGCATGCTCCTCCATAAGCGTAAGGCGGTTTTGTTCGCGCAGGCGGTTGACGGTTTCGTTTAGCTGGGCCTGTATGTTCAGCTGCTCCAAAAAGGAATAGAGCGCTTTTGTTTTTTCGCCGGATTGTTTTTGCAGCAGCCCCGAGCGGAGGTTTTCAAGCGGCTCCATAAGCGCAAGCCTTGCAAGCTCGGCTTCTTCCTCCTCCTCCGGGAACGGCTTTAAAAACGCCTGCCCGCCCAGCAGCCCGCGCTTAAGGCAATAGTTTTCAAAGGCATCGGATTCATTTTGCGAAACGGGCAGCAGGCCGGTTTTTAGCATGCGCACAAGGTCGTTTCTGGAATAGCTGCTTGTTGCGGCCCGCGCCGCGCTTAAAAGCAGCTCCACCACGGGGTGGCCGCGCATGCTGCGCTTAACATCCAAAAAAAGCGGTATGCTGCGCTTTTCAAACGCGCGCTGCACAGGCGCCATGTAAGCGTTAAGATCGGAGGCGATAACCGCCATCTCACGGTAGCGCACGCCCTCACGCGCCGCTTTTGCAACGGCATCCGCAAGCGACTCAACCTCGGCAATTCGATCACTCGCGCCCACAAGCTTAATCGCATCGGCATTACCCGCATAAGTTCGCGGTGGGTAGGCATAAAGCTCCTGCTCAAGGCGCACAAGCGCGGGGTCGCGGTTAACAAAAACCTCAAGCTCCCTGTTAAAAACATTGCAGTTAAGCGCAGCCGCCATATCCCTCAGGCGCTCATAAATTCGCCTGCCGGGCGCAAAAAGCGAATAATCGCGGTGGTCATGCCCGGGATCGAGGCATATCGTAAAAGATACCGCATTAGCGTTAGCCATTAGCGCCTCAACCACCGTGTAGAATTGCTCGTTTGCCTCCTCAAACTCATCAAAAAAAACATCCGCGCCCGCCAAAAAGGAGTTGGGCAGGTTTTCACGGAGTGCGTTTACGGCATCCTCACTGTCGATATAACGCTCAGCCATGTATTCCTGCATGCTTTCATATAAAAGCGCAATATCGTTCAGCTTTTTTGCGAGCAAAGAGTTTTCATCAAGCCGGGCCGCAGCGGCGAGCAGATCCTGCGGTTCGATCATATACTGCTTGAGCTTTGAAAAAAGCTCGTTCATGCGCACAGCAAAACCGCCGCGCGTAGCAACGGGGCCATACACCACCAGCTTCGAGCGCAGGCGGTACGCCACACGGCGGATAACCATGCAGCGCCCCTCGTTGGATAGATACGGTTTGTCGCCCGCAACACGATCAACAAGGCGCGATAGGCTTAGCACCTCCACGCCAAGCAATCCCCCCAACGCCAAAGAAAGCGCACGCTCCGTTTCATATGTGAATTGCTCGGGCACGATAAGCGCCACGCGCCTGTTTTGCTCCAATGAGCGGCGCATGCTTTTATAGAGCGCGTGGGTTTTACCTGCGCCCGCCCGGCCAAGATAGAATGTGACTTTAGGCATAAACGCTCCTTTTCAAACAAGTGCATTGGCACTTGTTTGAGTTTTCACGTTTTGCTTGTTCGGCTTTGCCTCACGGCCAGCAAAACGCGCAAGGTGTGGGCTGGCGGGCGTACACGCCGCCCTTGCCCACATATTCAACATCAAGAGGCTGCGGCCCCTTGATAATCCCCATTGAGGCAACTGCATGCTTGACCGTTTAAAGCAAAATGGGGGTGCAGGGGTCTCCCCTGCTATTAAATAAAATAATCAATCGTCGGCACCGCAGGGGCCGATACCTATCAAATAAGCATACATTTATGAATCGGCGTGTAAACCATGCTTCCATTAACATTCCGGCTCTCATACAACACCACCTGGTTTGCCGTAAACGCCCGCCCGGCCCCGGCGCTTAGCACCAGCGAGCTAAAAGTATCCTCCCCCGCAGCAGCGGTAAGTCCCCGCGCGAGCGTAACATGCGGGGTGAGCCTTTTAGCGCCTCTGGTGCTAAAGCCAAAGTCGGCAAGTGCGCCAACGAGCGTTTCGTGCAGGCGATAAAGCTCTAAAAGATCGCCGCCAAGGCTAATGTAGGCGGTGTATTGCTCGCCACGATAAAAACGGCCAAAACTCTCAAGCCTGAATAGGAATGGGCGTATGCCGCGCACCGCCTGCTCCATCGCGGAGCTTGCCTCCACTATGCTTGAGCTTTCGCCGATAAAATGCAATGTGGCGTGGAAATTGTTTTGCGGCACGTAGCGGCCGCCGGAGGCGATTTGTCGTAGCTGCGCCTGTGCATCAACGAGTGCGCGGCGGACATCCGGCGGGATGGGGATGGCGATAAAAAGTCGCATTGTTACCTCCGAAGAGTTATAATGTATCGGCTCCTTCGGAGCCGACGGGATTCTATTTATAGTTGTGGGAAACTGCGTTTCCCACAACGCTCCCTTCCTTATAAAAGGACAACGATGGGTGACGATACCTAATTGTATCCCGATTGTTTGTTGTGCGCAAGAATGAGGGCGTTTTTCAAAAAAGCACACACATTTTTTTGAAAAGCCAGGCAATTTCACTTTTCCGACACTTAACGTCAAATCTTCTCAACAATCCTTTACATTCCGTTGACAAGCTAGCGCCGCCCACATGCTATAATGATGCCATCATGCCGGACAATGGCTGGGGAGGTCAAAATATTATGCGAATTGCGCAGTGCAACGATGCGTTTTTGCCCATTATAGATGGCGTGGGCCGTGTTGTTTATGAATATGCAAATGCTTTGGGGGAGCGTGGCCATGAGGTCTATGTTGTTGCCCCCATGAGCAAGGCGGGCTACCGCCAGAAATATCCATTCGAAATTCTTGATTATGTCAGCGTGGCCCTGCCCGGCGCCGCGCAATATCGCACAGGCGTGGCCTCGCTAGATCGCCACTACCTCGCGCGTGTTGAAGAGGTTCAGTTCGATCTTATCCACGCCCACAGCCCCGGCCCATCGGGGTTGGAGGCCGTGCGCCTTGCAAATAAATTGCATGTGCCGCTTATCGCAACATTTCACACGCGCTATCATGAGGATTTTATGCGCTTTACCAAGAGCGAAAGCTTATCCGCGCTTGGCACAAAATACGTTGTGGATTTTTACGACCGCTGCGATGAGGTCTGGGCCGTCAGCGAATTTGCAAAGCGCGAGCTTCAAAGCTATGGCTACAAAGGCCGCATCGAAATTGTGCCGCACGGCACACGCGAGCCGCAGATAACCCAAGCGCATGAGCTTATTGCGCGTGAGCATTTTTCATTGGATGATCGGCCAATTTTGCTCTATGTCGGGCAGATCGATTGGAAAAAGAATTTGCGCCTTAGCCTTGAGGCCATGGCAAAGCTTAAAGCGCGCGGGCATGATTTTTTATATGTGCTTGCGGGCAAGGGCGCAAGCGTTGGTGGTGTGATCGATTGCGCGCGCGAGCTTGGCATTGAGGATAACATAAAGCTAACCGGCCACATTACGGATAATTCGCTCTTAAACGGGCTTTATAAGGCGGCGGAGCTTTTTGTTTTCCCCTCCAGTTATGATACTGCGGGGCTTGTTGTGCGCGAGGCCGCGGCGGTGGGCGTGCCCTCGGTCGTGCTTAAAAACAGCGCGCCCTCAGAGTGCATTAAGGATGGCATAACTGGCTACACCTGCGAGGAAGATGCAAGCTGCCTCGCGAACGCGATCGAACGTGCGCTCAGCGACCGCAGGGCGCTTAAAATGGTGGGCAGGCAGGCGCAAACACACATCCCCGTTTCGTGGGAAACCGTGATGGATGATGTTGAGGCGCGCTATAACGCCCTTGCCGCAACCGAGCAAAAAGACCTCAAGCGCAAGCGCGGAATTTTCCGCAAGGAGCTCGATGCGATCGACAAAACGCTTGAAAAGCGCAAAATGTCCATGATGTGGCATTTCCTCAAGCAGGATATGCAGCATGTTTACGCCTACCCTTATGCTGCGCAAAAGCCCGCGCGGGAGCGGGGCGAAAGCAAGCCCCTGCCCCGCGCCACGCCTGAGTCCATGGGCATTAAAAGCCGTGACCTTTTAGCGTTTTTCCACACTGTGGATGCGGACACAGCAGCGGGCGTGCAGGCAATGATGGTGCTGCGCCACGGCAATGTGATCGCCGAGGGTTACTGGGCGCCGCACGAAAAAGGAATGCCGCACCAGCTTTACTCAATGAGTAAGTCGATCACCTCCACTGCAATAGGTATGCTTGTGGATGAAAATAAGCTTAAGCTCACAGAGCGGCTTGTCGACATTTTTGCGGATAAAATCGAAAACCCCATCGACCACCCCATGGCGAATATAACCGTGTGGCACCTTTTAACAATGAGCACCGGCGCCAGATTTGATGAGGTTGGCACCGCTTTGGGCGAGGATTGGGTGCGCGAATATCTCGACTCAGGCGTGAGCTTTGAGGCGGGCACGCAGTTTTATTATAACTCGCTCAACACATATATGCTTAGCGCAATCGTCCGCCGCAAGGCAAAGCAGAGCATGATGGAATACCTCACGCCCCGGCTTTTTGAGCCGCTGGAAATTGCCGGCGTGCAATGGGAAACCTGTCCGCTTGGCATCGAAAAGGGCGGCTGGGGGCTTTCGCTCGCGCTGGAGGATGCCGCAAAGATCGGCCAGCTTTATTTGCAAAAGGGCGAGTGGACGCTTGGCGATGGCAAAAAAGTGCGCCTTATAAGCCGCGAATGGATTGAGGCCGCAACAAGCAGGCAGATCAAAACGCCATCGGGCGAAATGCGCGATGGTTATGGTTATCAGATATGGATGGGCCACACCCCCGGCTCCTATATGTTTAACGGCGCGTTTGGGCAGTACCTGATCATGCTTCCCCATGAGGATGCGGTTGTGGCCGTGTTTTCAGGCACATCGCGTTTGTTTGCGCAAGGCTCAATGAGCTATTATGTTGAGGATTGTTTTGAAAACGCATCCGACAAGCCGCTTGAGGAAAACCCGGCGGAACTGAGGATGCTCTCAGGCGCGCTTGAAAACCTGAGCCTGATGGATCAGCAAACGCTATCCGACCAGAATGTGATGCCCATTTCGCTGCGCTGGATCACAAGGCACATAAACGGCCACCGCTATCACTTTGAAACAAACGCGGGCGGGCTTTTGCCCATGGTGCTGCAAAGCGTGCACAACAACTACACCAGCGGAATTATACGCACAGCGTTTGACATTGAAGAGGATGGTTCGCTTAAAATCTGCTGGGAGGAAAGTGGCGGCCGCAACGAGTTTTTCGCCACACACAACAGCTTCACCACAACAAAGCTTTACATTCGCGATGATGTTTACGATGTGGCGGTGGGCGCTGTGGCCGGGCTTTCGAACGATGGCGTGCCGCTGCTGCGGCTCTACATATACTATCTTGAAACCCCGTGCGTGCGTATTATCACAATGCGCCTTGGCGAGGATAGTGTGGATGTGGAGTTTGACGAACGCCCCAGCGTAAACGATGCTATGGGTATGCTGCTTGAGCTTTCCGGCACAACACATTGGGAATTCTATCGCACGATTATGCCGCTTTTGAAGCGCGAGAGCTTGCAATCCCGCCTGCGCACGCTCGCTATAGCAACGGCAAGCGGAAACAGGGAATAGACTTCAAAAAAGTGCGTGTAGGGGCGAACATCGTTCGCCCGCATACAGTTCGCCCGCAGATATGCGGCGCGTTTGCGGGAGAACACTGTTCTCCCCTACAGGTTTTGGGGGTACAGCGGCGGCGATACCCCTTTTACAAATATTGTACAAGCCGCTATAATAGAGGCATGGCATACATGAACGAGAAAAAAAGCAAAAAAAAGCGCTTGAGCCTGCTCTGGTTCTATCCCATAACATTGTGCGTTGTGGCGGCCGGGGTCGCTTTATTTGCGCTTTTGTATAAGGGCGGCGGCGCAAAAGCGCTGCTCGATCCGGAATATGTTGCTGCCCGCCAGCAACAGGCGCAGGCCGACCCTGAAGGTGAGCCCGCGCAAACGCCCGAGCTCCCGCCTGAGCCAACGCCAAGCCCAACGCCTAAACCCGCGGATTTTAGCGGCCGCCTTTTTGTCTACATGGAAAATGGACTATATGGTTATAAAAACTCGGCGGGTGAGGTTGTGATCGCGCCTTCATACCTGCGTGCGCTTGAGTTTACGGATGGAAGCTATGCCTTTGCGGCTGTTGAAAAAAACGGCGTTTTGTTCTATGGCTTGATTATGCGCGATGGCAACTGGGCGGTGGAGCCGCAGTTCACAGCCGTGCGTGAATACTCGCAGGAGAAGGCCGCCGTGCAGATGGATGGCAAATGGGGCTTCATCGACCCAAGCGGCAAGCTCACAATCGCCTGCGCCTATCGTGAGGTTTTCGATTTTCACGAAGGCCGCGCTGCGGTGCGCTCCAACTCCTCGTTTGGCTACATAGACCCGGATGGGGATGCCGTCACATCCGAGGTTTACGAAAAAGCGGGCGACTTTGGCGATGGCATGGCATTCGTTAATCAAAACGAAAAACAATATGTAATCGATAAAGTCGGCAATAAGGTAGCAACGCTTAGCAAGGAGCGCGGCGAAAGCTACAGCGATGGCCTTGCGGCAATCGCCAATGGGGATGGCACATATAGCTACTTTAATGTGAACCGCAAGCGTGCCTTTTCGGAATATTATGAGGATGCTAAAAACTTTACGGATGATAAAATGGCCGCCGTTAAAAAGGACGGGCGCTGGGGTTATATCAACCGCAGCGGCGAGCTTGTGGTTGAACCCGCCTATTATGAGGCGAGGGGCTTTTATGATGGCCGCGCTGCCGTTAAAAACACGGATGGAAAGTGGGGCTTTATCGACAAAACTGGCGCAACGCGCATCGAGTTTGAATACGATGATGCGGAGGATTTTTTGATGGGCTACGCCATCGTGCGCCAGGGCAGCATTGTGGGAATTGTTAATATTGATGGAGAGTTTGTGGAACTTTACAGAACATAAAACATATTAAAAAAAGCGGCTTTGCCGCTTTTTTAATATGTTTTAATGTCATCCTCATATGCTCCGAATTTATCCACCAGCGTTTCATACAAAAACGCGCAGGCTTTTGCATCGCAAAGCGCGTTGTGGTGATTATCAAGCGGGACATTCAGCCCCTTGCAAAGCGTGTTTAGCCTGTGGTTGCCAAAGCGTTCCTTTTCAATATGCCTGCGTGCCTTTTGGCATGTGCAAACGTATCGAATTTCGGGCGGTTTTATTCCATAACGCAATAGCGCGCCGGTGATCGCCTTAAGGTCAAACGCCGCAAAATGCGCCATCACGATTCCCTGCTCAAAAACAGGGGCGATTTCTTCCCACACCTCGTCAAACGCGGGTGCCCGCTCCACCATCATGGGCGTTATGCCGTGAATTGAAACATTCATCAGCTCAAAATGGGCTTGCGGGTTAACGAGGATTTCCTTTTCCCACACAACCTCACCATAGCTCATGTTAACAAGGCCGATTGAGCAGATCGATGCACAATCGTAATTAGCCGTTTCAACATCAACAGCTGTATAGTTTGTAATTGAAAGGGGGACGCCTAACGCCCCCCTGCCGCCTTTTTTGGCCAAAGCTTTTACTCCTGTTTGTTCTGTTCCGCTGCGCCGCCGGGCAGACCCTTAACATCCACAACGATGTTTTTATTCACCTTTGCGTCGTAGGAGTTTGCCTTCATAATCTGCGAAAAATCAAAACCCATGGTTTCGTTCATCACTTCGGTGACTGCCTTCAAAACGCCCGATGTGTAGCCCGCAACCTCGCCCGCAACATTGTTTTCGCCGCCCGCGCTGCCAACATATGTCACCTTGCCGATGTTCTTGAGCGGCTCTGCGGCTGCCGCGACAATTTCGGGCATTTTGCCGATTATCATCTCCAGCTTACCGGCTTCATTCATCTTGGCGAGCGCCTCGGCCTTTTTCTCAAGCGCTTCGGCTTCGGCAAGACCTTTGCGGCGGATGGACTCAGCCTCGGCTAAGCCCTTTGCTTCGATTACCCTTGCCTGCGCCTCGCCGCCAAGCCTTACGCGCTCAGCATCGATATGCGCGCCCGCTTCACCCTCAAGGCGAAGCTTTTCGGCCTCCGCTTCGGCCCTTTGGATTTGCACGAACTTGTCGGCCTCAGCGTCAAGCCTGCGCTTTTGCTGCTCGGCTTCGGCAGGGCGAAGCACTGTTTCCAGCAGCTCTGCCTGCTTACGGTCCGCCTTCTTTTGCGCAAGCTCAATGCGCTTTTGCTCGGCCTGAATTTCAACCTGAACCTGCGCCTCGGCAACCTCCTGCTGGCGCTGCTTTTCGAGGATAAGCGCATCCATGGCGGTGTTTTTAACCTCTTTGGATGTGATGTTCTCCTGAATTTGATACGCCGCGTCGGATCTTGCCCTTCGTGTTTCCTGCTCCTGCTTGTAGGCAAGCACCTGCAGCTCCTTGTTCTTTTCGGCCTCGGCAATCTGGGTTTCAGCGTCAAGGCTGGCCTGCTTGCCGATCTTCATCGCCTCGGCGGTTTTAACCTGGCGGTTCTTTTCGGCCTCGGCCTCGGCGATCGCCGCCTCGGATTTCACCTTTGCAATCTGCTCCTTACCAAGCGCCTCGATGTAACCTTCCTCATCGGTAATATCGTTGATCGTGAAGGATTTTAGCTCGAGTCCCATTTCCTCAAGCTCCTTGCCCGCAACCTCCTGCACCTTGGCGGCAAAGCTTTCGCGGTTATCATAAATATCCTCAACGCTCATTGAGGAAACGATTTCGCGAAGCTTACCCTTGCAAACCTCGGATGCCTGGGTGCGGATCATGGATACTGTTTCCGCCTCGCGTGCGCAGTTAAACTGCTGCACTGCGGCGAGTATCGTTTCGGTTGTGTTTTTAACCTTGAGCACAACAATGCCATCGGCATTTATGGGCACGCCAAGCTTTGTTTTTGTCTGCCTGATTTCCACTTGGAACATTATGTTCTCAAGCGTTATCATATCCATACGCTGAAAAATCGGCAGCACAACCGTGCCTCCGCCGGTCACAACCTTTGGCTGGCCAATGCCGACCACAACGCCTGCCTTATCCGACGGTACCTTTTTCCAGGTGATTGTAAGCGCAACCAAAATCACCACCAGCGCACCGACAATAATGCCTATCGTTCCAAGAATAGGGCCCATAAAACACCTCCGTTTTTTATTCGCTAGTTGTCAGGGTTTGTTTAGTTGGTTTTTTCCTGCCCAAACTGCCAATCGATCGTGGAAACATAGCAGAGCTTTTCTTTTTCATCAACACCGGTCACAACAATAGCCGTTCCCTGTGGTATGGTTTCACCAATGTAGCTTTTGAGCGTTGGGTCGATCTTTGCGCGGAATGATATGAACGCGCCTGTGCTATCCCGAACGGATATGGTTCCTATAGAATCCTCATTTATGCGCAGCGTTACCTCACCGCGCTGGCCGGGGACCTGCTCAAACATCATCGCGATGGGTTCGTTTTGCCTGAGTTTTTTGATAACAAGCTTGTATAAAAGCACATAGCCGCAAATGCCCAACGCCAGCGCCAGCAGCAAAAACAGCACAACAAGCAATGTGGAGCTCATCCACTGCAAAAAAAGCTTGCCAAGCGCACCAAACACAACAAGCAGCAGGCACAGGCACAGAATGTTGAAGGGGAAAATACCATCCAGCTCAAAATCCCCATCGAATGAAAAATCGAAAGAGCTGCCAACCCAGCTTAAAACTATGTTAAGCACGGGGATGCCAAACCCGGCGGTTATGCAAATGGTGAATATTGTGTTGAGGGTGCTAAGCTCCATGTTGATCCCTCCCGGCGGCTTTGGTTAAGCAAAAATATGTCCTGTTACATTTATATACTATTCTGTGATTAAAATACGCTTTAATCACGGATGCGGCACTGTGGTGCTGCGCCACTACGTGGCAATGTCTATATCCTTCTCGCTAATAAAAAACCGTCGGTTTTTTATTGCGGATCAGTATAATTATACTATATCACGCCGCGCTTTAGCGCGCAAATTGCCGAAAACAAAAAAGCTCCCTAAAAAGGGAGCTTACGTTTATTGTTGACAATTATTTCACAAAATGTCCTTTTGCCGGATTACCGCTATTTATGTGCTTTCACTTTCTTCCTTATCCGGCCTAAACTCAAGTATATCGCCGGGTTGACAATCCAGCGCATCGCAAATGGCATTCAACGTGGAAAAACGGATTGCGCTGACCTTGCCTGTTTTAATCTTCGAAAGATTTACATTAGCGACGCCTACTTTTTCAGAGAGCTCCTTGAGCGATACTTTTCGATCTGCCATCACACGATCCAACCTTAATACAATTGCCATAGCTTTTCCCTACAATGTTTCATCGTTTTCCACCTGCAGCAAGCAACCGTATTCGAAAACGGCTGCAAAGCAGAAAACGATGCCGCCGCACAGCAGCGCAAAGAAGGTGCTTGAGTTGAGCAGAGTGAGGCCTTTGTCAACAGTAACTATTTGATATACCCATTTAGGAACGGCAATCAGCAATGCGACAAGTAAGGCGGTGGTTTTTAAGCTTTTTGCAACATCTGTCAGGAATGGAGTGCCTGCTTTGTTGATCTTGTAAAAGATATGCGCAGCCTTTAGCAGCACGGCCAATAAAAGCACCCTGGTGGCAAACACGTTGGCGCCAGTGTCGTATACGGCCCCTTTTACGTCATACCCGGCTAATTCTACAATGCTCAATATAATTGTGAAAAGTAGCATTGCGGCTAATATAGACAAGCCAATTAGCACAGCCTTGCTGGTTTTTTTGATGCGCTGTATGGTCATGTTCATAGCATTGCCCTCCTTTTTTTTCATAATAACACAGTTTTCAATGATAATCAATAATTATTTAATGATAATCGTTAATTATTTTATGTAACTCTTGCAATCGCCAATCTGTTCTCCTGTTTAGCCGGACTCAAACAAAAAGCTCCCAAAGGGAGCTTTTAGGCTTTCAAAAAAGTGCTGCGGCGTTGCCGCACATCACTTTTTTGAGTTAACCACATTTTTATTGCAGCTGCGCTGCGGTCATAAAAATGATCTGAGGTGTGGGCTTGCGGGCGTACACGCCGCCCTTGCCCACATATTAAAAATCAAGGGGCTACGGCCCCTTGATAATCCCCGAACAGGAGTTCTTTTACCGTTTAATATAGTTTTTTTTACTATGTTCCCCTACCTCAACCTGAAGCCCGCAATCAGCTCATCGAGCGTGCGCGCCTGGCCCGAAAGTTCCTCGCTTGTGGCGGCGCTTTCTTCGGCAGTCGCAAGGTTAAGCTGCACCACGCTTGCGATTTGATCCACATTAACACCTATGCCTTCCATGGTCTGCGCCTGTTCGCTGCTGGCGGTTGCAATGTTCCCCATGCGTTCTTGCACAACGGCTGCGGCTTCAACAACATTTTGCATGGAGTGTGCGGTTTCCTCCGCGATGTCGGAGCCTTCCTTCACGCTTTCGAGCATGCGCTCAATAACATCCGTTGTGTTGCTTGCCTGCGATGATGTTCTTGACGCGAGGTTTCGAACCTCATCCGCCACGACTGCAAAGCCCTTGCCCGCGCTTCCGGCGCGCGCCGCCTCAACAGCGGCGTTTAGCGCGAGAATGTTTGTTTGGAAAGCTATATCTTCAATCGTTTTAATGATCTGCCCAATCTGCCCGGAGCTTTCGCCTATTATGCGCATTGCACTCTGAGCGTTTTGCATCAAGATGTTGCTTGCGCTTAGCTCGCCGACAACATTGCTTGCAAATTCATTAGCCTGCTTGGCGGCCGAAGCGGTTTCGGTGATTCTTTTTGATATGCTGGAAAACGAGGTGGCAAGCTCACTAACAGCGCTTGATTGCTGCGCGCTGCCCATGGCGAGCGCCTGCGCGCTGCTTGCAACCTGCTCAGAGCCCGTGGAAACCTCCGCCGCCCCCTGCTTGAACTGAATAAAAACGATATTTAGCGCATCCAGTATGCTGGAGAGCGCCATCCCGATTTTCTTAAAATCGCCCCGGAATTCGGCTTCAACCTGCACATCAAGGTTGCCGCTCACAATTTCATCAAGCACGCGCCGAATTTCGGAAACATATGTGTTGAGGTCATCGAGCGTGCTTCTTAGCGCATCGGCAAGCCCGCCCATTTCATCCATGGCTGTGTAGGTGATCGGCGTTGTAAGGTCGCCCTGGCTGATGCGTGAAGCAGCCGCGCTAAGCTCGCGGATCGGCTTTCTGATGCTCCTTGAAAGCAGAACGATCAGCAGCATAATCAGCAGCCCGCCTATTATGGCGAGTATGCTCATGAGCGTGCGGGATTCCTTGGCAACATCGTTTGCCGCCACCATCGCCTGCTGGGCATTGCGCTCAGCCTGGGCGTATATATCGTCCAGTATGGCTCTTGTTTGATCCACCAGCGGCATGTATTCGTCCTGCAAAACAGCTTGCGCGTTTGTATTGCCCGCGGCATGGTGCATCCCAACAAGCGTAACGATTTTGTCGCTTGGCGATTTTGAGCGTGCGATACAATCGCGCAGTTGAGGAACGAGATTTTGTTCATCAGGGAAAACAAGCTCAAGCTCATCAAGCAATTGTATGATTTGCTTGCGTGCCGCCTGCGAGGAGGCGACCAATTCATCCACCTCAACTTCGTTTGTTGAGTTGGCGGCCTGCAGGTAGGCCTGCTGGTTTCCAAGCATCAAATCCTTAATGCGCAGCGAATTTGCCGTCACCTTATAGGATGAAGCATAGAATGTTTTTAATGTGTCCGATGAGGCCTGCATGGAGTACAGCGCTGCGCCCATTGCAAATGCAAAAAGGAGCATCACAACCGCAAAGGACACGAACAATTTTGACGCGATGGATTTAAACATGGATCACTCCCGCCTGACAACAGGCCCCTATATTCTATAATAATAGTAGGGTTTTTTGCCGGTTTTGTCAAGAAAGGAGCGTCCGCTGCCCAAAAAACACGCAGGTAAAAATGCCGCCGCCATTATGAGCGATATTATAACGCGGCGCCGCTTCCAGCCGATATTTTACCGCTCCTTAGCCGCTCAAACGCTTTTTTAACGGGTGGCAGCGCGGCCACTACGATGCAAATGAGCGAATCCGGCCCGAGGGAGATCGTGTTATAAATCGTGGAATATATCCAGGGGTTCATGCCCTCAGGCGCGTATTCCGCAAAAAACACCGCGCCTGAAACTGTGGAGCAGATGATCCTGCCCACACCGCCAACAAGCAAACCAAGCGGCAGCTTCTCCGGGAAAAGGCCTGCAAGGCCGATGCAGGAAAACGCGAGAATATAGTCCAAAAAAGGCGAGAGCCAATGCACCGCGATGGGCTTTTGGATAAATTGCAGCAGCCCGCAGGCAAAGCCCGCCAGCAGGCCGTTTTTTAGGCCATACCAATTTGCGTAGAGTGCGATTGGCAAAACGCTGCATAATGTGATGGAGCCGCCCTGCGGCATTTCGAAAAGCTTTAGGTATGATAACAGGAAGCTTAGCGCCACGCACAGCGCGCCATAAACAAGCGCCTGCGTTGAATTATGCTGCGCGGTTTCGTTTTGTGGCGTTTTAGCGCGTGCTTTTGCAGCGCGCACGAGCGCCACAACAAGCACCGCCACCAAACCCAACGCCACAATAAGCGTGATGTAGGTGACCGCAGGCAGGCCGGAAAGCTCCGCAAACAAAGTGAATTCCATAAACGATCCTTTCTTTCCAGCCGCCGGCAAAACTTTTTTTAAAAATAAAAGCCCGTTTTCTTTTGATGAAGAAAACGGGCAAATGACTTTTTATCGTTTTGCTCCGCTTCCCTACGTTAGAATTATCTAAACAGGTTCTAAGGGTCTTTCTCAGCCTTTTACAGCGCCCCCAGCGGTTGGATGTTATGTAATTAAGCATAGTATACGATGCGCCACGCCCTGAGTCAAGTCTGCAACAATTTTGACAAACAGATCCCTGGGGATTATCAAGGGGCCGCCTGCCACTTGATTTTTAATAAGTGGGCAAGCGCGACATGCGCGTGCCGTCCTCCGCCGGGAGACGGCTGCGGACGCTAGGCCTGCGGGCCGTCGCCACACCTTGCACGTTTTGCTGGCCGTGAGGCATTGCCGAACAAGCAAAACGTGAAAACTCACAAAAGTGATGTGCGCCAAAGCGCACATCACT
>JAJDHH010000017.1 GCA_030266105.1 Eubacteriales bacterium OttesenSCG-928-K08 | reverse complement strand
CATCTCACAGCAGCGGCCGGCAGCCCATCCGTATCCACAAACCCGCCTGCCCCAATATCATAGTCCGTGTTATATGCAAGTTCGGGTGGGGTTACCGTATAAACTTTACTATCATCTGACCATGTGCCTTCCGGGAACAACGCGCCGCTATCGCTCACATCTCCCCCCTTGATTGTATCCATAGCTTTGCTAAATGTCAGCACAATATCGGTGTCGATCGCCACATTCGTTGCATTTGCAAGCGGTGTGTGGGAGGTGATTTTAGGTAGCAACATCAGCACGGCGCTCTGGTTCCCAGCATCGCTAACCGTCACCTCGTTATTTCCATAACCTTCGCCCGCTATGGTCGCCTCAATGTCTTTATCCACCATTTCCGGAAGCCAGAAATATAGCTTGCCATCCGCATCGGTTTTCACATCCCGTATGCCATATATGCTTTCTGTCGCATCGCTATTCAGGGCACAATCCACCCCTGCGATGCTGCCCGCCGTGACCGCTGCTCTGGCGGCTTGCGGGTCGGTGGAAAGTGTGACCGGGTATACTGGCGTATCCGCGGTGTTTTTTGCAGCTAGCGGGCTCATATCCGCATCGCCTTTGGACGCTCTTGCCTGCACCGTGCCGCCATCTATGAAAATATTGCTGCCAGTGCCTCTCTGTCCGCCGCCAATTCCCTCACCATTGCCATCACCGGAATAGCTGGAATACGCTTCGACAATGCCGCCTGAAATGGTGATATTGCTGCCATTGCCATGATCGTTATCGTCTGATCTGTTCCAGCCACCGCCGATTCCCGCGCCACCTCCGCTCTTTTCGACGCTGGAATACGCTTCGACCTTGCCGCCTGATATGGTAATATAGCTGCCGTTGCCGCTATATCCGCCGCCTATCCCCGCGCCTCTTCCACTTTAGGAGTAGCATGAATATGCTTTCACTACACCGCCCGAAATGGTGATGTTGCTGCCTTCATTATTATCTCCACCGCCAATCCCCGCGCCGCTGCCTGAACTATTACCGGAGAATGCTTCCACCTCGCCACCCGATATTATAATATCGCTGCCATCACCTCCTTTTCCACCACCAATTCCCGCGCCATTGGCCTGGCCTATGTTGATGGAATATGCCTTCACCTTGCCGCCTGTAATTTCGATAAAACTGCCGTTGCCTCTATCGCCACCGCCGATCCCGGCACCATTAGCATTGCCCGGGAGTTGGGCGCTGGAAAACGCTTCGACCTTGCCGCCCGATATGGTAATATAGCTGCCGTTGCCTCTAGCGCCGCCGCCTATCCCCGCGCCATTGCTTATGCCATCGTTGCCGGAATATGCTTTTACCTCGCCACCCGATATGGTAATATAGCTGCCGTTACCTCCAGCGCCGCCGCCGATCCCCGCGCCATGGCTCATGCTATCGTAGCTGGAATATGCTTCGACCGTGCCGCCCGATATGGTGATGTTGCTGCCGTCATCTCCAGAGCCACCGCCAATTCCCGCGCCATCGCCATTGGAGCATGCAGTTAGCGATCCGGCATCGGAACCGCTCGCAGCAGCAGAATCTATCGTCAGGCTTGCAATATTTTTCGCATTTACCTCCAGCCCGGCGCGCGTGCTCCCGCTTTTGAGCGTGTTATCGCCCTGCAGCAGCAGCTCCAGCGCGCCGCTTTCCACAAGAAATGCGCAGCCGTTTTCTTCGGAGGAAACATCGATATGCACACCATCCAGCGTGATCTGCGCAGTTTCGCCCGCGCCCACAGCTACTATGATTTTTGTGCTAGTAATAGGCAGCGCATCATTGTTTTTGATGGCAACCTTACCTGTTCCTGTGATGGTCAGGGTATTCGTGCCATCATCATACGAAAAATCGCCCGCGTCATCGGCGGTAACGGATAGTCCGCCACAATCTTCATCCGCGGCCCGGGCAGGCGTGGGGGTAATCCACACACCGGCAAGAAGCGCTGCCGCCAGCAGCAAGGCAATGCCACGTTTACGCTGATCGAACACTTTAATGCAAAAATTCATAAATAACCTCATATCTTCCGGTTGCAGCCAATACAACAGCAATTCACTTTATACCCTGTGCCATTCGTTTCCAAGGCACAGGGTGGTATAAATTATAGATACACCCTTTTATCTCTTTATTAACAGGAAATTGGATCAACTTTTTGCAATGCGGCAGCGCCGATTTTTGTTGCGCCGCAGCGCAAATAGCAGGCTTTAATGATAACATATCCCGTGTTTATTTACCATGTTGCGTTTGCATAAACAATAGCAGTCACAATGCAAGATGCCGGTTTTGTTTTTATTATGAATGGGCTACGCAATCGGCGATATGACCTAAATGAGTTGGAATTGTATAAAGGAATGCCAAAAATCAAGATTAGTTCAGCTCACTTCAAAGCTGCGTGACCATCAATGACGATTGGCGGGGTTCTTAAAAGACCAATGCCGTGTTACTATCTGCATAAAGATAAATAACCAGCATGACAATTTAACACTGCCTTTTTGAGTGTATAGGACGTGATGCTTTATGTGGATAGTCTATGCGCTGCTCCCGGCGTGCTTTCTTTTTCTGTTTATAATGAAAGCCACAATAAGGAGCGCTGCTACGCTGGGAACGAGGATTATCAAGGTAATAAAAACGCCGCCAAGCTGAGCCGGTTGGTTTGCCTCTCCGGCGAGCTGTGCCGTTTCCGCGAGCTTTACAGTCACCGTGATTTGGGGCAGCGTAACATCGTTTGCCAGTGCATAAGCATCGCCCACCGTTGCGGTAAAAGTATATGTGCCGGGCACATTCTCATCGAACGCTTCGCAGTTCCAGATAACAGGAATATCCGCAGTCTTTCCATCCACGATGCAGGGGAGCTTTTCCGGCAGGCTGGGCGCGATGCCACCATGAACCGTTTGGGCCAACACCGCCGCCGCCAGCTCATCTACCGCCTGCACAATTTCCTGCACTGCGCCGGACTGTGTGGCCTGCATAAGGCACGCGGAAAGCGCAGCGCATTCTTCATGGCCACAACCCGCTATTTCCGACGGGCTATCTTCCGCGAATACCACCATAGGCGCCATCGTCAGGCAAAGCGCCAGCACAACGAGTGGCGATATAAACTTCGTCGTTATTTTATACGCCGATTTTTTCATGATTGATACCCCATTTATTCAGCTATGCCATCTTGATTTTTCAGCGGTTTTGTGGCAATATAAATGCACTGATATCCGCATTTTACCATGAAAAAATCTACGTTGCAAGCGCGAAAGCCAAGTGTCCGGAAACGGACACTTTTTTAATATTTTTTACGAATCTCCGAAATGTGTATTTGCAAAACAGTGTTTACAACACAAACAATTTATGATATGTTGCAATTATGAGAGATAACCAAAAAAATAATCGTTTTGCCATCGTCATGGATGTGCTGGAAATATCATCCGAAGAGCTTTCTCGCGCATGCGGGGTGGATAGCTCGCTGATCACCAAATGGCGGCGGGGCGAGCGCAAGCTCACCAGCCGCAGCAAAACGCTGCGCGACGCGGCATGCGGCATGCTAAAGCTGGATAAACGCAACGTGCTAAATGAATATTATGAGCCATACCTCCAAGAGCAAGGTAAACAAGCGGACGCCATGCTTGCATATTTGCTGGATGCCGAGCTTTTGGGCCTTGCACCGCAGGTAGCGCCACCCAAACGGCAGTTAACCGGGCGCTATGTGGCGCAATACCGCGTGTACCTTGGCGAGGGCGAGTTCCGCAGGGCCACGCTTGAAATGATGGACTATCTGCTCACGCTGCCGCCCGGCCGCGAGGTGGTAATACTCTGCCACGGGCGCTACGACCTGATGACCAAAAACCTACCGTTTGTATTACAATTCATCATAGAGCTTCGCAAGGCGCTCAAGCGAAACGCCCGCCTGCTTTTAATCAACCGCAAGGGATATTCGGTGGTGGATACGGCGGCGTTTACAAACACATGGCTCACCGCGCACCTGAAAGGGTATATACGCAGCCGCTACTATGAAGGTGTGCTGCCCGGGGATCTGCGGTATGCCGCCTCCATTCGCGGCTATTGGGCCGCGCGCGTGGAGGAGGATTCTGAAGTAGAGGACAACCTGTATACGGAAATGCACACCGACCCGCGCTATACCCGCGTGGTGGAGCAAATGTGCGATGAATACTTTGCAAAAAGCAAGCCTGCGTCACAATATCAATTCCTCGAAAATCCCAATGGCGATGATGACAACGAGAAGCTGTGGAGCGTAGGGCCGCTTCCTGCGTGGGATGAAGCAAAAACTGCGCCTAATGGGAATTACAACACTATCTGCCGCGTGCCCGGCTTTGGCATAATGACGCAGAAGGAGTTTGCTGAAGTATTGGCTGGCGATCCACCTCCCGACATGCCCGGCTATCTTTTCAGCAAAAGCAATCATTTTGCCCCCGGCCCGCACAAAATCATACTGTGCCGTGAGGATGTGCGCGAGGGGTTACAAAAGGAGCGCTATATGCACAAGCCGCTATCGGCATTGCTGCACCGCCGGGCGTTTGTGACGCGTGACATGCTGGCCAAACAGCTTTCGCGGCTGGTGGACGAAATGAACAGTCGTGAGGATTTTCAAGTGGCGCTTATGCCTAAAACTGCTTTTCAAAAGCTGCAAACGGAAATGATTTGCTTTGACGGCAGCGTATCGGCCGCATGGCTGCAGGATATGAGCGAAAGCGTGTTCGCGGACGACGAGGCCACGAGCGGATCGTTCCACGGCTCTGTAGATTACACATGGGAAAGGCTGATGGCTGGCTGGAAACGCAAGCGCACGGTGATAAGCCAGCTTAAAAAGTGGCTCAATGGCCAAGAGCTTGATAACCAGGATGAGGACAGCGTCATTGTGAAGAACTGGGATGTTCTGCCCAGGGAATAAAGACTGCCTGCCACCACTTTCAGCTTCTTTCGCTTCCCTTTCCATTCTTAAAATAGGCAAATCAACAACGCTGATATGCTCCTTCAAATGCAGCTACGCAATTTTACAGTAAACGTCGAGCCGGAGCCTAAAGAACTGCTCACTTCAATCGTTCCACCGCTCAAATCAACGACGCGTTTAACAAGCGCCAATCCTAATCCATCAACACAATAAAACCAAACACCATTAACAGGACAAGCGCTGTTATAGCGCCATATAACTTTTTCGTTTTTTTCGGATTTTCAGCTGGCATCGTATTCGATTATTAAAATGTTGAACATATCAAGTCCTCCCACAAAACCTGTTAATGTCATTTATTGTTGCAATTCTAAATGATAAACTTCAACAAAACTTAAACAAATTTTAGCGATTTGTTTAAGTTTTGTTGAAACACAAGCTGTAAAGTAAAAGTAGAAAATAAACAGTGCGCAGAGCTTATCTGCAATAAAACGCACTGCAAGTTGGAGGTATTTATATGACAAGGAAATCATCATTCGGCTGGTTTGAGCTTGTATTAGGGGTGCTGCTGGTAGCTTTAGGAATATACACGTTCACTAATCCCTCAATCGCCCTTTCAGGGATCGTGTTTATCTTTAGCCTTTTAGCTATACTTAGCGGAATATCCGACATTGTGTTCTACGTGAGACTGCGCAGCCTCACAGAATTTGGCGCAAGTATCTCATTGATTTCGGGCATTGTCAGCGCATTGGCGGGGCTCATGCTGCTGCTCAACCCGGTGATTGGGAAATGGATTCTTAGTATAGGTTTTTCGATTTGGTTCATTGCCCACAGTATTTCACGCTTGGCAAATTATCGTTTCATCAAGGAAATGGCCAGTAGAGGCATATCAATTCTTTCGTTGATTCTCAGCATTTCGGGAATTATACTCGGTGTTTTTATGGCTTTTAACTCGGCCCTGTCCATGATTTCGCTTGGTTATCTTGTTGCCACCGCTATAGTAATTCACGGCATTGGCTCAATAGCGGAAGCATTCAGTGGACGTGTCGGCGGCTTCTAGCCGCAAAACAGATAAAAACAAGCTGATTCTATGCTGCAATCGCGTTGTGTGCTTCAAGAACGATACAGGAGGAAATGGTCATGAAAAAAATTTCAACAGTAGAGCTTATTCTTCTCTTTACCATCGGCAGCATAATCGGCTTTATCGTCGAAACTATTTTCTGCTTATTTAAAAACGGGCGCTTTGAAAGCAGAAAAGGATTGGTATACGGCCCATTTAGTCAGGTATATGGGTTTGGTGCGGTGCTGCTCACCATAACACTTTCTCGGCTTGCTGATCGTGGTTTTCTAACATTATTCGTTGCCAGCGCAATACTTGGCGGAGTATACGAGGCCCTGTGCAGCTTTTGGCAGGAAAAAACCTTTGGCACAGTTTCATGGGAGTATAGCAAAAAAAGCATACCATTGTTTGGCGGCCGAACCTGCTTGTTTTACATGCTGTTCTGGGGTGTTATGGGCGCTGTTTATATCAGGCTTATTCACCCTGTGCTTTTCGGCCTTATCCGTGGAGTATCGCCGCTAATAAGCACACCTGTTGCCGTCCTGCTGGCTTTGTTTCTCTTTTATGATTTGTCTCTATCTATGCTTGCTGTTGACAGATGGCAAAATAGAGTTCGTGGCGTTGCCCCGGCGCAAAAGCTCGATGAATGGCTTGACAGACGTTTTCCAAACGAACGTATGAAGCGTATCTATCCCAATATGGTTACTGTCAACTCTGTTGCCAAACCAAATAGCGCTAAAAAGGCAGTATACGGCGAAGGCGCATAGGATGGCGCGAAAAAGCAAAAGTCTTGCTCAATCAAAGCACAAGGGCATTACCTGCCCCTGTGTTTTTCCTTCTTCTTTTGCTGCCTTAATTCAAATTGACGTTGCTTCTCGTCCTCTTTTTGCTGATGATTTTTTTGCTTGCGCATGATCTTGTTTTCTTCCTGCTGGAGCTTTAGGGCTTGTTGAGCTTTTGTTCCGACACCCTGCGTTGCAAGCTGCTTTGCTACTGCGCGTTGCATACGCTTGGGATTAACTTTTTTGTCCTGCACGCAGGTGGATTTTATCGGGGGGCTAAAGCGCAAATTGCCCCAATTTTGTAAAAGGAAGTCGTATACCTCATAATCTTTCGGTTCCGATCCGAATGTGATTTTGCAGGCTTCTAATTTACCACCCGAAATCCGTTCATACACCCCGACCCAAAATGGATCCTCAAAAAATACCGTCAGTTTAATTTCTGTTTTTAGCATAACAATGCCTCCCTGGTTTTTCACAGCAAAGAACGGACAGCCAAGGAGGCAAGGTTACTGACAGATATTTCTGCACCCGGACTACCAGCCGGGTCGTGTTTCTATCTTTGCCGATATTTAGTTTATCATTATTTTACACAGAATAATGCTGCCTATCAACTGCGAAAAGGTGTTTTTATCTGCGATGGACAAAAAAATCCCTGCACGTTGTTTTGGGCGCTGGCCGGTGATATAATAAACGAAGCATTTTTCTCTCCGCATTCAGGCGGCAAATAGATATTTTATAGGAGAGTATACATGAACTGGGAGCCATGGACGGGCTGCTATCCGGCAAGCGATGGATGCAAATATTGCTACTTTTATGGGCCATACGCAAAACGTTATGGTCAAAACACCATACAAAAAACAGATAAATTCGATTGGCCCATAAGAAAGAACGCAAAAGGTGAATACAACATCAAGGGTGGCAAAATCCTCGCAACATGTTTCGCTACGGACTTCTTTTTGCCCGAAGCCGATGCGTGGCGAGAGGAAGTGTGGGCGATGATAAAGCAACGCCAAGATATCGATTTTTTGATTTTGACCAAACGGATTGATCGTTTTCCTGTCGCGCTTCCTGCGGACTGGGGCGATGGCTACGATAATGTGAACATCGGATGCACGGTGGAAAATCAGGCACTTACCGATGCGCGGCTGCCGCTGTTTTTATCCTACCCCATCAAACGGCGTTTTGTCGCCTGCTCGCCATTGTTGGAGGCAATTGACCTATCCTCGTATATTGGCGGCATCGACCATGTTACCGTATCCGGCGAAAGCGGGCGGGAGGCCAGGGTCTGCAATTATGATTGGGTGCTGGATATCAAGGAGCAATGCAGGGCGGCAGGCATTACATTTTGGTTCAAGTCAACAGGCTCATTGTTTGAGCGCGATGGTGTGGCGCAAAAGATAAACCCCTATAAACAAGGGAGCCTTGCCAAGGAATTAGATATTTCAATTTCCGATGGAAAAAGACTGTTTTGATTACAATGCCAATCGGCGCAACATGATAAGTTAAAATCTATAAAATGGAGGATTTCATAATGAAATTAGGCGCAATCGTATTAGACAGCGACAATATTGAAGAATTGTCCGATTTTTACGCAAAGCTGTTGGGCTGGAATAAAAGCAGCCAAATTCATGACGGTGAGAAATGGATCACGGTAATTAATGCGGATTATACACAAACGCCACTGGTTTTTCAGGAAAATCCGGATTATAAAAAGCCCATATGGCCATCAACCAAAATGGAGCAGCAACAAATGATTCATTTGGATTTCTATGTAAAAACGGATGAATTTGATGATAAGGTAAAGCACGCCATAAATTGTGGGGCGAAAATAGCAGAGAATCAGTTATCCAGCGATTGGACGGTAATGACAGACATTTCAGGCCATCCTTTTTGCATTATCCCCATACCCAAAGAGGTATATGAAGCTCGATATGGCGCATGAGCCTTTTTGATGAGGCAAAACAATCATCACAACTGCCTGCAGGACTCACGCACCACAAGCGAGGGGTTCAAAAGCCGATGTGAGGATTCTATTGCCGGATACTTTATTTTTTCCAGCAGCATGTTCACCGCAACCCCGGCGATAGCCTCCTTTGGCTGATCGATCGTTGTAAGCGCAATTCCGGGCATGCCGGATAAATCGACATTGTCAAACCCGATCAGCGACACATCCTCGGGTATGCGGACTCCAATTTCCGCCGCCGCGCGCATAAGCCCAAACGCGGTGGTATCGGTTGCTGCGAAAATGGCCGTAAAGTCTCTCGGGCGGGTAAATATCTCCTTGCCCATCATGTAGCCGCATTGCGTGGAATCCACGCCATATGGGTATTCAATATGCTGCGGCGTGCAGCCATACGCCTCGCAGGCCTCGATGTAGCCCTTTAGGCGCAGCTGGCGTGACACTTTAGTGGAAGCGCGCCCGCAATATATAATTTTCTTATGGCCCAAAGAGAGCAAGTATTCCGTGCCGATATAGCTCCCCTTATAGTTATCAATGGTGACATAGCTTTCCGAGCGCCCCTGCAAATCCTCATTTATAAACACCGTTGGAACCTGCGCAAGGTAGTGCTTTATGTCGTCATACACCATCTCATGCGCGGGCATGCTGATTATTCCATCCACCGCTTTTTCGAATAAAATGCGGTAGACTTCCCCATGCATCTGCCTTTTTCCCACCGTATGGCTCATTAGCAGCGTATATCCCTGCGCCCAGGCGTGCTGCTCGATATGAAACGCAACCTCAGCGGTAAACGGGCTTCGAATGTTGTTGACCAGCAGCCCGATGGTTTTCCCGCTTATAGCGTCGGAGCGCCGGCTTCCCTTGGAACCAACATAGCCCATATCCCTGCTAATTTGCAAAATATGCTTACGGGTTTCCTCATTTATTTCCGGGTTCCCGGCAAGAGCGCGGGATACCGTTGTAAAAGAAACGTTTGCGACGTTTGCGATATCCTTTAATGTTACCCGTTTCATCATTAGTCCTTTCGCAAGATATGCACAGAATTGCGTTGAATGAAGTTCGAAAGTTTCCGATACCGATATATTACACGAACGCCGAAAATATGTCAATTCTTTTCGAAAAAGTTTCGGTTATATTTTCGCAAGCCAATAAATAATTCTAATATCCGCCGCAAAATAGTGTATTGACAAAATGAATTATAGAAATTACAATGAAATACACCGAAACGATTTACGAAAACTTTCAGTGTACATTTTTTTCGACACATAATGACTGCTACGCATAAGTTAAAAAAGTTCTTTTAATGCATATTTAAATGCACAGCAAAATCAGTTAGGAGCCCGTCATGATTCAGTTTGAGTTGGCTAGTATTGACCAGATTTCATCAAGAATGAAAACGTTTGCGCACATGGATGCCCTTGCCGATTTGCCCGAATACTTTGAGGCGGATGTTGAAAACGGCCTTGGCGGCAAAAGCGGCTTCCCGTTCAAAGCAGCCGTTTTTAACATGGAGCAGGGCACCCGGCTGGATAAAATAATCCCTTTCTTTAGGCACCACCCGAAGCTGCAAAATGTGGATATAATCCTCGCTAATGAGCTGGATTACGGCATGAAGCGCTCAGGCAATCTGCACACGACAAAGGAGCTGGGCAAAGCGCTCGGCATGAATTATGCCTATGGCATTGAGTTCATAACCACAAAATACAAACAAAATGGCGATAGCCAGGCGCTGCACGGCAATGCCATACTCTCAAAATATCCTCTTTACGATGTGAAGCTGGTGCACCTGCCCATTGAGCATGAATGGTACAACATGCCTAACGATTCCCGCCTTGGCGTTCGCATGGCGGTGATGGCAAAAATACAGCCGGAGCCCGGCCGTGAGGTTGGCATCGTCAGCGTGCATCTTGAAAACCGAGCCACCCCGGAGGGCCGCAAGCGTCAGCTAATTTACCTGCTGGAGCAGGTTCAGGCGCATTTTGGCCGGCTGCCGGTGCTGATTGGCGGGGATATGAACACCAACACCGTGGATGGCGACGCTCCAGGCTCCATGGATGTGTTTTTGCAAAACGAAGCGGAGCAGCAGCGCCGCATGAAGATAATCCCGCAGCTTGAGCCGTTGATGGATTGCGTGAAGGATTATGGTTACTCCTACGAGGATTGTAACATAATGATAAAACCCACACGGCGCAAGCCCATGCCCGATGGCAGCACGATACTGCTCAACCTCGACTGGTTCTTCCAAAAGGGGCTTAATTGCAGCAAGCCCGAGCGGGTTGAAACGCTGCTGCACCTCAACGAGCTTGTGAACGCGCCGGACGCATTATTGCAGCATGATGGCTTTGAGCTATCCGACCACGACGCAATAACCGTGGAAGTTACTTTTTAGCTTCGTTTCTATTTAATAGCTTCGTTATATCTTTGAAACCTGAAAGAGGGGGGACAGAATGAGAGAGAACCAGACACAGCCGGATCTGTATCAGGAAGAATTCTCCATGGCGCGTAAAATCAAAAACGCGTTTCGTAACGCATTCACAAATCCATACAACCTGATAGTGATCGTGGCAATCGTGGCGCTGACATACCTTATTGTGGTGCCATTGATAGAAATGATAACCGTCACTTTCCAGGCGACACAGCAGGATCTAAGGCGCATTCCCGGCGCACAGGTGGGCGATTTTACCCTCTTTTACTGGAACCGGCTGCTCTTTAGCGATGTCAGCTCCTCGCTGCTCTATAAGCCGCTGATGAACTCGCTGGGAATAGCCATCTGCGTTTCCGTGCTGAGCATTGCGATCGGCTCGGCCACCGCTTGGCTGATGGTGCGCTCGGATATGCCGGGCAAAAAGTTCTTTTCCCTCGCCATCATCATACCGTATATGCTGCCCTCATGGTGCAAATCCATGGCGTGGCTGACGGTGTTTAAAACTGAGCGCATAGGCGGCTCGCCGGGCTTCCTTTCGGCGCTTGGCGTTCAGGTGCCGGAATGGCTGGCTTATGGCCCGCTGCCAATAATACTGGTGCTGACGCTGCACTACTACGCATACGCGTATCTTCTGGTGTCCGCCTCGCTTTCCTCAATAAACAGCGAGCTTGAGGAGATGGGTGAAATCGCTGGCGCCAACAAGCTGCAAATCCTGCGCAGGATAACGCTGCCGCTGGTGCTGCCTGCCATACTTTCCTCATTTATTCTGACATTCTCAAAATCCATAGGCACATTCGGCGTGCCTGCGTTCCTTGGCATGAAGGCCAACTTTTTCACAATCTCCACAAGGATGTATTCAAGCATACGCCAGCAGCAGACCACCACAGGCTATGCCATCGCTACAATACTCATTTTAATATCCTCGCTGAACGTATACATCAACCAGCGGGCCATTGGCGCCAGAAAGAGCTATGCCACAATCGGCGGCAAGGGCGGGCGCAGCACATTGATTTCCCTGGGCAAGTGGCGCGTTCTTATCGTCGTGCTGTTGGTGCTCTTCATTTTCGTCGGGGTAATGGGGCCCTTGATCATACTCACGGTGGATACATTCATGCTCAAGCCCGGCGTTTACTCGCTGGATAACTTCTCCCTCCATTATTGGAGCGGTGCAGGCAATCCGGATATATATGAGGGCGAGCCCGGCGTATTCGCAAACTCCCGCTTCTGGCAGATTGCCGGAAACACCCTGAAGCTGGTGCTTATCACCTCAATTGTGGCGACCGTCTGCGGGCAAATTATAGGTTATATTGCATCCCGCGGACGCGGGAAGTTCAGCGGCAAGCTGGTGGAGCAGATGGTGTTTATACCATACCTTATTCCCTCAATCGCATTTGGCGCGATATACCTTTCAATGTTCTCGAAGCCGCAGCTTTTAATCCCCTCGCTGTATGGTACGTTTACATTAATGGTGCTGGTAAGCGTGGTGAAGCACCTGCCGTTCTCCTCAAGGTCGGGCACATCCAATATGATGCAGATAGGCATCGAGCTTGAAGAGGCAGGATCGATCGAGGGGGCGTCATTCCTGCAGCGGTTTGGGCGAATAGTTCTGCCGCTATCCAAAAATGGGTTTATTTCAGGGCTGATGCTGATATTCATAAGCATAATGAAAGAGCTGGACCTTATCATACTGATAGTGACGCCATCCATGAACACACTGCCGTATATGGCGTTCACATACTCCAACAGCAATATGGCGCCATACTCCAACGTTGTTGCGGTAATCATGTTTGTGATAGTGTTGTTCTTCTACTGGCTCACCAATAAGGTCAGCAAAACCGATATTTCCAAAAGCTTGGGAGGTTAAGCGCAAATGAGCAGAATTGTATTAAAGGATATAGACAAATTTTATGGCAGCAACCATGTGCTAAAGAACCTCAACCTCACAATTGAGGATGGCGAGTTCATGACCCTGCTCGGCCCCTCCGGCTGCGGCAAAACCACCACGCTGCGCGTGGTCTCCGGGCTGGAACGCCCGCAAAACGGCTTTTTGTACATGGATGATGAGCTTATGGTGAACGCAAAGGAGCTATTCTTTGCGCCCCCCTCCAAGCGCGGGCTGAACCTGGTTTTCCAATCCTACGCGCTGTGGCCGCACATGACGGTGTTTAACAATGTCGCGTTTGGGCTAACCATAAAGCATGTGCCAAAGGATGAAATCAAAAAAAAGGTCGAGAGCGCGCTGGAGCGCATGCAGATTCTGGAGTTCAAGGCCCGTTACCCTTCCGAGCTTTCGGGCGGCCAGCAGCAACGTGTCGCCATCGCGCGCGCAATCGTCAGCGAGCCCAAGGTGCTGCTGCTGGATGAGCCGCTATCCAACCTTGACGCAAAGCTGCGCATAGACATGCGCTCCGAGCTAAAGCGCCTGCATCAGGAGCTTGGCACCACGGTTATTTACGTCACGCACGATCAGGTTGAGGCGCTGACGATGTCCACCAAGGTGGCAGTGTTTTTCGAGGGCAACCTTGTGCAGGTGGATACCCCGATGAATGTGTACCAGAACCCAGCGGATTTGCGCGTTGCGGACTTTATTGGCAACCCAAGCATCAACTTTGTTGATGCGACGGCGCAGCTTAACGGAGACACGCTTGAGGTATCCTCAGAGCTGGGCACATTTAAATACGACAGGGCCGACTTTACCGAAAACGAGTTCCCGCAAAGCGGCAAGTTCGATTGTGTGCTGGGCGTGCGGCCCGAGCAGGTGAAGCTATCCATTAAAGAAGTTGAGGGCGCAAGCGGCGCAATTGTTTATGCCTGCCAGCCCGCCGGCTCCGAAACATTGGTGCAGGTTAACATCGGCGAAACCAAGCTGCTCATAAAGCAGGTTGGCGTAAAGAACTACAGCACCAACCAGCAGCTCTATGCCACCGTGCTTGAAAACATGGTTACGGTGTATTCCAAAGAAACTGGCAAGCTGCTTAAATTCTCACACGAAGAATAAACCCGGCAATTAGTATGAACCCAATTTTGCGGCATACCGCAAAAACAACAATAATAGGAGGAACCCAATGAAAAAGCTATTTTCGATCATGCTGGCGATTGCCCTGATGCTAAGCCTGGTGGCCTGCAGCGCACCCGCTGCCGACCCCACGCCACCGGCAGACCCCACTGCGCCCGCAGTTGTTGACCCCGCCACGCCGACCGAACCCGAGGCGCCCGTGGTGACCGACTGGGCCACAGAAAACAGGATTGACGACGGTTCACAGACTGTTGAAGAACTCTATGAGCTCGCAAAGGAAGAGGGCGCCCTGGCGGTCTACTCCATCTCCAGCCGCATGGGCAAGGTTGCTGAAAGCTTCATGGCCCAGTATCCCGGCATCGTTGTTGAAACCTACGACATCAGCTCCAACGAGCTGCGCGAAAAGGTAACACGCGAATACGAAGCGGGCATCCGCAATGCCGACGTTATTCACCTTAAGGACACCGACGGCGGAGTCTACATCGAAATGGTGCAGTCCGGCATGCTGCACTCCTACAGGCCTGACGACATCGTCGCCACAATCGAAAACAAGGATGCCCTCAAATACGGCATGCCCCTTTACATCGAGCTGAACCAGTGGTTCTACAATGCTGAAGCGTATCCCGATGGACCTCCATTCACAAGCTGGTGGGAGCTCACTAAGCCCGAGTGGAAGGGCAAAATCATAATGCAGAACGTGCTTGATAACATCAACTACATGGCCAGCTTCACCGCCGCTTTTGCGGATGCGGACGCATGGGCCGCGGATTATGAAAAAGTGTTTGGCGAGCCCATCGTGCTTAGCGAAGGCAGCGAAACAGCCGTGCACGAATTCTTCAAGCGTTTCCTGGCGAATGAGCCCATCTTCGAAAGCTCCTCCGATGCCGTGACAGAAGCTGTCGGCACACCCGGCCAGACCAACCCGCCGGTAGGCTACGCTGCATCCTCCAAGCTGCGCAAGAACGAGAGCGAAGGCTGGGTTTTGGCCCCCATCAATGTTACACCTGACACCGGTATCCCCGGCTACAACAACCTGTACCTGCTCAACGAGTGCGCACACCCCAACGCTGCGAAGCTGTTCGTGCGCTGGATCTGCGGCGAAGCTGATGGCACATCCCCCGGCTTTGACCCATTCAACACACTCGGCGGCTGGCCTATCCGCAGCAACGTCACCCCCGCAGAAGGCAGCACGCCTTTGTCCGAGCTCAATGTCAACGATTTTGATCCGCAGTATATCTACGATCACCTGCTGGACTTCAATGACTTCTGGCTCACAATTCAATAACGCATACATTTTCCAAGCGTATTGACAACCTACGCTGCCCGCAGCATACTTAATGTTGCGGGCAGTTTTATAAAAAAAGGAGCATTTTATGGCAAAGAATGAACAGATAACACCCCCCGATGCAAAAATAAAAGGCAAGGCGAGCATTGTGTTGATGCAGGCATTTGCATTTAGTGCGGCGCTTGTGGTGGTATTTGTGCTGGCTTATATGCTATCTGCGGATTTGGTGGCCAGAAGTGTGCCGGAGCAGACCGGGGGTTTACTCCAGGTGTGGGGGCCGCCCATATTGATTTCGCTGGCAGCAAGCGTACTCTGCTGCCTTATGATGTTTCTTTTCAAAACAAAAAAAATCGTACCTATCGCATTTGCAATGCTTTTTGTCTACTATTTGGTGCTGCAAATCGTCGTCCACACCACATACGATGGCGGCGGTGCGGACGCCACTGCAATATTTTCTCATGTAATTAACCTGTATGTGCTGCCCCCTGTGATCGTGGGCAACATCATCTCCTGGGTCAGCTACCTGCTCTACTTCAAAAAGAGAGAGGCCCCGGATGATTTTATGACTAAATTTCAGCCTTAGGCATTAACGTTCATGCCTGCTTAAACACTATTTTCGATTATTTAAAGCGCATTCCTATTTATAATTGACAATCACTCTAAACCGGCAAATACGCCAGCAGCAGCCCGCCAACAACAAGGCTTGCTGCATTTGCGCAAAGCGCGTATAGCACCGCACGGCCTTTTTTGTGCTCTTTCAAAATAAAGGCAAACGCAATCATTTCTATAATAAATATAAGCACTTCCAGAATGATGAAGCCAATCATCCAATAGGTTCCTGAACCGGCAAGAAGAACATTTAATGCTCCCTGCGTTATCAGGTTAACAACAAAAAACTTCACCCAGCTTGACTTTTCGCGATACTTAAAAAGGAAGAAAACCAGCCCCTCGATCACAAGCGTCAAAATCACACGCATGGATATAAGCAAAACCTGGCGCATTGGATTTTGACCTACGGATATGCTCTCGTTTCCATAATTAAGAGTAATGTAATTATTGTATCTTCCAAGCTCACTCGTTGGAATAACACACTCAAAGCTCTTTTGCTGCGATGTTGCAATAAGCGTTACGCTTTGAAGCGAGACCCAATCGCTATCCCTCAAGCTCGTAGGGTGCGCTCCATAAAAAAACCTATAGTATGCCTCCCACGCTTTTGTGTTTTTTTGAAGCACAACGGGTTCAACCACCTTATCGTCCTCAAAACGAAGGGCCAGCTCAAGGTCCGCCGGTGGCGATGTGACAATTATCGTCAGCCCGGGCGGCTCGGCGGAGTTTGCATATGCCACTGATGGGAAGCTGGCGGCAACAATAAGCGCGCAGATGCACAAAAGCAATATTTTTTTCATTTTTATCGAACTGAATTTCATAATCAGGCTCTCCTTTGGGTTCATTGTTTGCTATTGCTATTAGCTATAACCAGGGCTCGAACTATCGATAACTCTATCCCAAGCATAGACTGTTTTGCGAAAAACATGTGGAATAATCGCATTATTTGCGCAGTCATGCGCACCGATTTTTATTTAAAGATACTTTAACCTAAAAACTATCACTTCACAAGTGCACGATCCGGAAAATGATGTTAACAATTTGCGTAATTTGCCAAAATAAGCATACAAAGTTTCGATAATTGCAAAATCTTCGCCGTTTATGTTAAATTTCATAACGCTTTTAAATTCCCAAAATAGGCATATTCTAAGCGACAAATGATTTCCATATATTTTTTTATGCTCGCGTATTGACATTATACTTGGGGCAGAGTATACAATGAGCGAAACACATTTGCGGCTCTTGTTATAGGCACAAAACAAACAAAAGCCTCTGGGGACAATTATTTTTCGATGAAATCGACATTAACCGCTACCGTCACGAGAGCCTCGGCTCCCGGTTCTTCCTCTTTTTGATGTGCCGCCTATCTTTTTGAGCATGTGAAATCATAGCACAGGCTTTGGCATTCAAAAAGAACATCAACTGTTTTGTAACAATTTAGAGCAAGATCAGCAGATACCGTTTTTTAGCACATACCGTATCCCAAATAATGCCTGGATGCGGTAGGTTAAAAAAATAGAACCAAAATTAAGGAGGAAACTATGCTAAAAAAATTAATCGCCACGGTATTGATACTGACGATGGCACTCACCGCACTGACAGCTTGCAGCGGCACCCCCGCGCAATCCAACGATCCCGGCAAGAGTGATCCCGTTGTTTCAAACGATCCCGGCAGCTCCGCCCCGGAGGTCACCGCCGGCACAACCGCGCTTGGCGGCACGCTCAAAACCGTTGAAACATTTATGTACCCGAGCCTTGACCCTGTTAAGGACTATTACTCCTGGCACAGCCAGAAGTACGGCCTGACCGAGTCCCTCTTCCGCCTGACGGACGATATCGAAGTTGTGCCGTGGCTGGCCGAAGGCCTTGACATTGCTGACAATGTTGCCACGCTGACCTTGAAGGATGGCGTATGCTTCTCAAACGGCAATCCTCTGACAGCCGACATGGTTAAGCGCAACATGCTGCGCCTTGCGGAAAACAACAAGCGCTTCTATTACCTCAACGACTTCCAGCTGGATGTCACCGATGAGAAGACACTCGTTATCACCATGCCCACCGCGTTGCCCACGCTTCGCAATGAGCTGGCGAACCCGGAATTCTGCATGATCGACCTGGATAACTCCACCGATATCGACAACAACCCCATCTGCACAGGCCCGTTCAAGGTTGAAACATTTGTTCCCGAGGGTGACCTGACACTCGTTCGCAACGAAAACTACTGGGATGGCGATGTTATCCTCGACAGCGTAACATTCTACGCGATGAGCGATGAACAGTCCAAGCTGATGGCCATGCAGAATGGCGAAATCGATGCTTACGACAACATCACCGCCACCGACATTGAGATTTACTCAACCGATCCTGCAGCCTACCAGCTGTTCTCCGTCGCCATGCAGGCGCGTTGCTACATGTTCATGAACCCTGATCGCCTTGATGCTTCCATTCGCGAAGCCATCACGCTGGTGATCGATCGTGAAACGATCGCTGCATTTATGGGCGGCGTACTGACACCCACCTATGGCGCGTTTAATGACGACACTGCCTATGGTAAATCCCAGCAGCCCCAGATGAACCTTGAAGCCGCAAAGGCAGTTATGGAAGCCGGTGGCTACACGCTCAACGCCAGCAATGTTTACGAAAAGGATGGCAAGGCTATCCCCACAATCGGCCTGTACTGCTACGCCGCGCGTAACATCGACAAGATTGCGGTTTTGATACTTGAGCAGCTTTCCAACTTTGGTATCCCCTGCGAAATCAAGCTGGTTGAAGACCCCGATGGAACCTACATGACCGACCCGAGCTACGAGTTCGACATCTGCTTCTATCGCATGACAACCGACAAGACCGGCGACCCCATGCCCTTCATCGAAGGTGTTGTAATGTCCGGCTCCTACCAGGATATCACCGGCTACGGCAACGCGGAAGCCGACGCGAAAATCGAAGAGCTGCGTTTCACTGTTGACCCGGCAAAGCGCGCTGAGATCGCCAACGATATCATGAAGGATTACTATGCTGCAAATGTGTTTGTATCCTTGCTGTGCTACAACAGAAACATCGTAATGGCAACCGGCGTATCCAACTTCTCTGAAGCCAATCCTTATGAATACTATGGCGTAACCCATAAAACAACTCCCGCAACAAAGTAAAAATCAATAACCCTTGGTAATATGCTGCCGCTTCACGGCGGTAGCATATTACCAGCCCCGTGGGGCTTCATTGTTGAACCAATAGTTTGTACTAGAGGGGGAAATACCTTGCTCAAATATGCTTCCAAACGAATAATTAAATTGATCCCGGTTCTATTAGCAATCACATTGCTTGTGTTTACGCTGATGTACCTTACGCCAGGCGACCCGGCGCTAAAGAAACTGACCTCCGGCGGCGGTGTGGTTACCGACGAGCTCCTCGCCCTTGAGCGGGCAGAAATGGGGCTGGACAGGCCGTTTTTCGTGCGCTACTTCAGCTGGGTCTTTGGCATCGTACAGGGCGATTTTGGCAACTCCTATGTTGATAGCATGCCGGTGCTGCCCAAGCTTTTAAAAGCATTGGGTTACACTTTGATGCTGGCCCTTGCAAGCACATTCCTATCCGTTGTGATCGCCATACCGATCGGCGTTTACACAGCGCTTAAAAAGGACACGATTTTTGACAACATTGTCCGCATATTTACGTTTACGGGCAATGCCATGCCAAACTTTTTGATCGCCTTGCTGTTGATGTTCCTTTTCTGTATACAGATAAAGGCCTTCCCGGTTATTGCAACAGCAAGCTTAAAGGGCATGTTCCTGCCTACATTAGCCCTTTCCATCCCTATGATATCCCGGTTTGCCAGACAAACGCGCGCCGATGTGCTCAGCCAGCTTGGTGAAGAATACGTTATCGGCATGCACGCGCGTGGTGTCAAGGAAAGAACAATACTGTTCAAAAACGTTCTGCATAATTCCCTGGGCTCCATCATCACAATCGTTTCCCTGCAGATCCGTATCCTGATTGGCGGCAGCGTTGTTACGGAAACAATCTTCCGCTGGCCAGGCATCGGCTCTATGCTGATGAGCTCAATCACAGGGCGCGATTATCCCCTTGTGCAGGGCACAGTGCTTATACTGGCAACCCTTCAGATACTCATCAATCTGCTCACGGACATGAGCTACTTCGTTATCGACAAAAGAATTTCGCTGGAATAGAGGTGATGATTATGGAAATGGTAAAACAAAACCCGGCCGCAACAAAAATAAAACCGATGCTGACCCGGAGCCAGCGCAAGCACCAGAGGTTAAAGAGAAAAACTATACTTTGGGCCATAATCGTCAGCCTTATACTTGTGTTCAGCTTTTTCGCAACGTATTTTACGCCCAATGACCCCTACGAAACAAACCCGCTTGCCATGCGGCAGGGGCCATCGGCAGAATATCCGTTTGGCACTGATAACCTTGGCCGCTGCGTGTATTCGCGCATATTGGAAGGCGCCCGCACATCCATATTCGCAACCATAATGCTTGTTATAATATCTTTCTTTGTAGGCACTGTCATAGGTGTGCTCTGTGGTTATTATGGTGGTGTGGTGGACGATATCGTTATGCGCTTTACCGATATTCTGCTCTCTGTACCACAGCTTGTGCTTGCAATAGCCGTGGCGGGTATATTAGGCGGAAGCTTAATGAACACGCTAATTGCCATTGGTATCACAAGCTGGACATCATACGCAAGGTTGGCCCGAAGCCATGCCATGCGCATAAGGCAGCTGCCGTTTATCAATGCCTGCCGCCTGACCGGCTGCAGCGATTTTCACATAATTATAACCCACGTGGTGCCTAACCTCATTGGCCCGATGCTTGTTAACGCAACGCTGGAAATCGGCACAACGATGCTTTCCATCGCCGGTTTGTCCTTCCTTGGCCTGGGTGTTGCGCCACCAACGGCGGAGTGGGGCTCCATGGTCAGCGAAGCAAGATCCTACTTGCAGCTTGCCCCCTGGGCGGTGTTTGCCCCCGCTTTGGCAATCCTGTTGACGGTTATGCTGTTTAACTACTTTGGTGAGAGCGTTTGTGACCTTGCCAACTCACAGGAGGCGTAAAATGGCAAATAATTTACTTGAAATTAACAACCTTACAGTTACATATGGCGATTTTAAGATCATCACGGAGGTTTCATTCTCGATGAAACCCGGCGAGATCGTCTGCATCGCCGGTGAGAGCGGCTGCGGCAAAAGCACGCTTATTAAAGCGGTGCTGGGCATAAAGCATTTGGGCGCATTTATTACTGAGGGTAACATAATTCTGGATGGCCGTGATATTACGCACCTTTCAACAGAGGAAAGGCGCCAGATACTCGGCACGCAAATTGGTTATGTGCCCCAGAACACCCGCGGCTCATTCAACAACATCCGCACTTATGATGTGCAATATCAAGAGACGATGCGCAGCCACAACCGTAAATTTGTGCGCAGCGATGCAATCGATTGTTTTGACAGGCTGAATTTCCCCGAATCGAGCAAGCTGCTCAGCTACCAGCCCTGGGAAATGTCCGGCGGAATGAACCAGCGCATGGCAATCGCGCTTGCGGTGCTTCAGGGCCCCAAGCTTATGCTCTGCGATGAAGCCACATCCGTGCTTGATGTTACCTCGCAAAAAGAGGTTATTGAGGAGCTTGCAAAGCTAAGGGATGAGCTTGGCTGGTCGATATTGTTCATCACGCACAACCTTGGCGTTGCCTCACACATTGCGGATAAGCTTGGCGTTATGTATGCCGGCCGCATGGTGGAATACGGCAATATCCGCAGCGTGCTGGATGATCCCATCCATCCATACACAAGGCGCTTGCTTGCGGCCATCCCCGGCAAGGATAGGAAGCTGCCGCTTGGCCTTGAAGGCCGCCCGCCGCTTGACGGCGCAGAGGTGGAGGGCTGCAACTTTGTGCCCCGTTGCCAATTCTGCGAGGATAAATGCAGCACAAAACCTTACAGCTTGGATGAAATCGTGCCTGGCCATTTTGCCAGCTGCGCGCAGGGGAGGGTTGATCTATGAGCGGATATGCTATCCCGGCAAATGATGTTAACGCCAACGCACCTTTGCTTGAGGTCAGAAACCTTGCAAAAAGCTTTGGCAAGGGCAAAAAAGCAAAACCTGTGCTGACCAACCTGAACTTCACATTAAACGAAGGTGAAGTGCTCGGCATAATCGGCGAAAGCGGCTGCGGCAAAAGCGTGCTGCTGAACTTGATTTCATGCCTTGACCCCGTCACTAAAGGGCAACTGCTTTTTAAAGGCGAGGATTATACCGGCCGCAAGCCCGGCTCGGTCTGCCGCTGGTTCCAGGTTATATTCCAGGATTCGGAGGCCGCGTTTGATCCAAAAGCAACAATCCGCGCATCCATGCGCGAAAACTTAAAGCTGCTCTCGCACGATGTTTCGCACGCGGATGAAAAGATCGACGAAATGGTCACGCTTATGGGGCTCGATGTTAAGCTTGCGGATAGATACCCGCGCCAGCTTTCGGGCGGCCAGGTGCAGCGAATGTCAATCGCGCGTGGGCTTGTGACTGAGCCTAACATGCTGCTTTGTGATGAAATCACATCCGCGCTTGACGTTTCAGCGCAGGCCATGATTTTGCAATACCTTTACGAGCTTCGTATGAAGCGTGGCCTCACAATGGTTTTTGTTTCGCATGATCTTGCGCTTTGCAGCACATTCTGCGACAGAATAGCCATCATGCAGGAGGGTGAAATCGTCGAAATCGGCACACCCGGCCAGATTATGGATAACCCGCAGCATGAATACACAAAACTTTTGCTCGATGCGGTTCTCTACGTAAAATAACCCGGTTTCCGGTGTTTATTGCATGACTAAAATTTTTCAGGAGGTTACCCATGGCGAAAAAAGGTTGTATCAGCATTTGCAAAAACAATTACCTGAAGGTGGTTTATGCCCACCGCAACGCTCAGCTCGATGTCCTAGGCAAAAAGGTCGTTAAAATGTGCACCACGCTCGGCGTTGATGGGCTCAATGAGCTTTACGACAAAATCATTCTGGTTGATGAGGATGCACCGATGACGCCGGAACAAATTCAGGCTTACAAGAAGTATATGCCCGAGCAGCTCTGGAAGGAAGACCTCGATTGGTCCACCGCCATTGGCTACACAAAGGACGCAACAAAACCCTTGATGGATGGCTTCCCCTATGTTGTGGATTATGCGGGCTTCCTGCCCTCATGGCGTAACCGCTTCCGCTATTTGATCGACCTTGACAGAAATGTGCTGCAGGTCACAAAGGGCGGCCTTGAGGTTATCAGCGCGCCGGAAGAAGTATTTTTCTCCAGTGAAAACTATGTTGATAAAATCTGCCCCTGTGTTGTTGGCACATTCCCGCTAGATAATATCCCCGCTGATTGGCTTGAGCAATGCGATGCCTTCTGGGGCACAGTGATGCTCGAAGCAAAACCCTATGCTGATGACGAGCTTGCAAGGGATTCAAACGTTTTTGAAAGCGACCCTGATGGGCAGCATGACTACCACAAAATGCGGTTTTTCCTGGGCAGATAAAAAGTTGATCACCGATATAAAAAAGTGGCTTTCGCCACTTTTTTTATGTTTGATCCAGCATGTTAAGCAGAAGCTCATTTTTTGTGCCAACCGCCACTCCCCCATTTTGAGTGCCCGTGCCATCAGCAACAGCTAAAAAGCAGAACCCTTCACGGTGAAGAAACTCCGCCGCACTTTTAATATCCTTGCCATAACAACAAAGCTTTGAGCCTTCGCTAAATAAACGCTCCGCCTGCTCTTTTTTTGCCTCAACAACAAAACCCGGCCCACCGGGGTTGGAAAACAAAAACAGGCCATGCCCTATATCTTCAATATTTCCTGCGGCGCTGGAGCTGTTTTCGTGCGGTGAACCGATTACGCCGCCGGTCGCTAAATTATAGCCTGGGATGCTGACTGCCGCGCCAACCGCCCACACATACTGTTTTGAAAGCGTGGATAGCGCCTGCGCCAATATTTCATCCACCGTTATTATGTTTTTTCCCGCAGGAAACAATAGCTTTTTAAGAGCTAAAAAATCGTTTAGGCATGCAGCCTCATAGCCTTGCTCGCAAAGGCCCCCCACCGCTATGGGGTGCCCTTCTTTAGTTTTGATGGATAACAAAAAGCCGTCAGTTCCCATGGGTTCCCTCGCTTTGTGCGGTGTTACTCTAACGGCTTTATTATAACATGTTTTTGCATTACTTAAAAAATGCGTAGCGGGTGCCCACGCTGCTGCGAAAGGGCTATAGCGTGCAGCACGCAGGCGAAGCCTGCGGCTTTTGCGACTATGCCCATTTTATCCGCACATTTAAGCAGCATGTTGGCATATCCCCCGGCAAATACGCAAGGCAAAGGCTTTAATTAAGAGCATTACATTGACTCTATTGCAAGAATAGACTGTACAATAATACTCAGATTTGAACAGATTAGCCGATCGATTTACCCAAAGTAACGTCTACAGTTTAACAACTAAATACTAGGAAAAGGGGATACGGGCGTGAGACTTATGCACACCAAGCTGCCGGACTTTTACCAGAAGGTAACAGATGCCGCAAAAAAACGAAACGCCGACACAAAGCTTGAAATACGTGGTATGGAGAATTTCCGGGCCGCAAAGCTTGCTTCGCTTCGCGTAGGCCGCGTGGAGGATGAAATTATGGAGATCACCGAAGACCCCAACGTGGAAAAGGTGGAGGTCATAATAATGCCCCGCGTGCCGGAAACCGACCACAGCGTAATTATTAAGGGCATTTATAAGGATGGCACATGCAAAAAAGCCATACTTGAAAGCATGCTCGTTACATCCGCAGGCGAGGACATAGAGCTTGAAGGCGTGGAAATAATTGACGATCGCCGCTATAAGCTGCCATAAAGCAAAAAGGAGCAAAACATGCAAAAATTAAAATATCGTGTTGTTCGCGCCGGCGCGGCGGGCGGCGTAGTGCCCATGCACCTTGCTTTTATCGACAGGAGCGATGTTATTAAGGCCGGAATATCAAACGAAAAAGCATGCCAGCTTGTTGGCGCACAGTTTACGGATGGTGTGGCCATCAATGTTATCGATCTTGACGCAATCACCGTAACTTCCGACGGCATAATTGCCGATGGTGCGGTTGTGGCGTTTGCATCGGCCGACCGTGGCAAAATCAACCCCAACTTTGGTTTTCTTAACGTAAGCGAAATCCCCTACACACAGCAGCTTATGGATGAAGAACCGCACATGAAGCAGTGGGATACCGACTATTATCGCGGCAAGCGCCTTTATCGCGGCCCAAGCGCAGAGGATAGGGTGCACAGAAGCTCACACAACGAAAACATGACGATAACCGGCCGCATCGCCAGCAACAACACAGGCTCCGAGGTCATGAACCTGATCGAGATGACTGAAATTCTCACGCCGATATTCGGCCAGCTCCAGCTTGTTCGTGATGGCGCTGTGCTGATTGGCAAAACCGGCCCTGAAATGTCCGTTGGCATCGGCATGGTGGTGCGCGAGCGCCGCGGCCGCATTTTCGGCTGGAACTACGGCGCTGGCATGACTGCGCACCGCTCAGGAAAATACGCCAAAACGGTCAAGTGCGAGGATTATTCAATCGTTGCCGAAAAGAGTCTGCTGGCCGAATACACAATCCGCGCGCTTGAAGCGGGGCTTGTGCCGGGGCTGCATTTGGGTTGCTCACCAGTTACGCTAAGCATCGCAAAGGCGATGGGCCTGCCCATCGGGCTTGATAACATCACGGATGACGCCTGGATTGAGCTTGAAAGCGTAGGCATCACAAAAGAAAGCCTGCAAAAGCCTTCCACCCCGCTTTCGCGAGAGGAAGTGATTGCGCGCGCAGATGAAATTCTGCCGGGCATTGAGGATGGCAAGCGTTATTTGGCCTCGGATATTTGTGATATTTGCTATGTAGATTGCTTATAAAATGCAATAAACTGCGGAGGAAGGCGTTTTATTAACTTGCTTTCCTCCGTGGATTTTTCAATTCCGCTTTTAGCGAGGTAAAGCTTTTGGATTCTCAATATGTTATCGCTTATGCCGACAAATCGATATTAAAAATATCGGGCCTGAAAGTGCGTGGCTTAAACACCCGTGCGCTTGAGCAGCTGCTTTTTAAAAAGCTCAACACATTCGTGCGCGTAATTGGGGTGACGGGCGAGCAGATCGAAATGGATGCTTACAATGTTTCGCCTGAGACCGTTCGCAAAAATGCGGATGGTTTTATCGACGCAATCGCGCTTGCAGAAGGTGTTACTGTGACTGAGCTTGTTTCCCTTTCATGCAGCGAGGCTATTAGAGAGGTCGATTTTAATAAAATCCCCAGCCTGCCCAATGAAGGCTGCGCAAAGGAAAGGTGGATGCAAAAATCATGAAAAAGGTTTATATTTTGCCCACCGGCGATGAGATTAAAGCCGGCATTGTGCTGGACATAGATTCCGTTGAAATAATGCGGCAAATATTATGCTTGTATCCTGAGGCGCAGGTCACGCGGCTTTCGCCTTTGGTGGACGAGCAGGATGCCATTGTGGATAGCATAAACAGCGTCACGGCTTATAAGCCTGATGTTATTGTGCTGATTGGCGGCAGCGGCGGCGGGCACCGCCACAGCGAAACTTTAGGCAAGGATTTTACACACACCGCATTGGACGCTTTTTTGGATGAAAAGGCCATCCGTGAAATTTATGGTAAAAATGGGCATCTGTGGTGCAGAATAGTATGCGGAAAAAAGGGCGAAACGCTTGTTTTTAACGTACCCGGCCCTTATGAGGAGGCGAAGGCCGCCTGCGCCGCTTTTTTTGCGGGCCTATGGTAACGATTGCGACTTAAGTGAAATTTGCGATTGTATTGCAAGGGCGGTTTTTGCGCAATATCCAAATGGCGCGGCGCTTGAGCCCGCTATGGATCACTGAGCAATTTCGTTTTAGAATTTTGTGAACTTAGATGAGCCAATGCCCCAACACAATGAATTTTTGGCTTTGCGAGGGCTTGCGCAAAGTTTATTTTTTGTCGCAAAAATGGTATACTATTCTAAGCAATATAAATAATACTCAGCATAAACTAACCAACACCGCCTTACTTAAAACCATGCGCTTGAAAGTGAGAGACCCCCATTATGGAGGAAAAATATTATTCGATTGGCGAAGCGGCCAGCATTATGGGCATCACCGTGCAAACCCTGCGCTATTATAGCAAAACTAACCTGGTGAAGCCTAAATACATCAATCAGGAAACTGGCTACCGGTATTACACCGCCGACCAGTTCCATTATATTGACCGCATACGCTATCTGCAGGATTTGGGGCTTTCGCTTGCGGATATAACGAGCATAATGGAGGATGGCAGCGTGGACTATCTTTTGACGCATTTGAAGCGGCAAAAGCAGGCCACGGAGGAGGAGCTGCAAAAGGTTCAAAACCACATAGACGACATTCAGTGGTATATCGATTATTTCACTTATATAGATGACGATCATATGCCGGAAATTCCATATAAAAAGACTTTAAACACGCGCTACCTTGCCGCTGTGCGCTGCTACCCCCATGATCATCCTGATGATTACCATGTCCGCCTCAATGCGCTAAGGAGCAGCAATGCGTTTAGAAACATCAAATTCAGGCGGCAGTTTGCGTATGTTTTGGATTATAACAGCCTTGTGCATAAAGAGCTGGACAGACAGTATCTTGGCATGTATCTGCGCGAACCGCCCGATTTTGACAGCGATGCAATAATCAAAATCCCCGCGGGGGACTATGTTTGCTTCCGTGGGCGTATTTTGACTCAAGAGTGGAACCCCGCCATGGCAATCGCCTTGTTTGAAAACAGGGAAAAGCCGACCTGGGTGCTCTCAAACGAATATGAGGACAGCCTGGTGGAATTCAGGCAAAGCATGTATGAAATTCAAATTTTATATAGAGAGCATGGATAAACAAAAAAAGTGCTGCGGCAAAGCCGCAGCACTTTTTTGTTTATATTACAACTTTCTTGTAATGGATCTGCTCCTTATAACCTGCCAAACGCTTATTATCAAATAATAAAGCGTTACGGCTAACCACAAGCCGTTATTGCCGCTTGAGCTGTACGCCACTGCAAGAAAAACCCCAAGGGCGACAATCGCGGAATTGCGGATCGGTTTTGTTTGTGACGTTCCGGAAAAAACACCAAATATGGACATGCCAAAACCCGCGGCAATCGGGAAGAACGTTACCCATGTGCGATATTCGCGCGCGGCAAAAAGCACATCCGCATTGTCGGTAAACAGGGATAATATTTCATTGCCGAAGAAAAACCAAACGGTGCTTAGCAGCAGCGCCGTAAACACAGCGCTCTTTAATGTCACCTTGATGGTTTGCTCAAGCAGCTCATGGTCGTGGTTGCCTGTCGCCTTGCCCGCAAAAATGCTGGCGCTGTTGCCCAGCCCTTCGAATGGGTATGTCAGCAAATCCTTCATCTGCAGCAAAATTGAGTTTGCAGAGAGCGCGATCGTCCCAAACGAAGCGCTTATTGCCGTAAACACATTAACCTGCACTAAAAGGCAAAGCGTGCGGCCTATCAAATCAAGATCCACAACAAGCATGTGAATGAATGCCTTTTTCTCCATAATTTCTTTTAATGGCGGCAGCTTAAAATCCTTGGTAATCAGCATAAAAATCACACCCAACACGAGCGATAAAAGCTGCGATATGAGTGTGGCAATGGCAATCCCCGGCACGCCAAGCTCAAACACAAACACCATTATAAAATCCAGCGCAATGTTAAGCAGATTGCTCGAAACCTGCATTATCATCGCCAGGATCGTGCGTGCGCGGCCCATAAGCCAGCCGAGTATAACATAGTTTATAAGCACTGCAGGCGCGCCATATATCAAAATATCGTAATACTGCGCAGTGTACATCTGCACATCCGCATCGGGGTTTATAATGAGCATAGATGCCGAAAAAATAGGCTTTTGCAGCAGCACAAACAAAAGACCCAGCAAAACCGCTATTAGAAGCGGCCTATAAAGCACGGCTGCCTTTTCCTTATCATTTTCCAATGTTTCGGCCTGCGCGGTAAAACCCGTTGTGCTCACCCTAAGAAAACCAAGCAACCAGTACATGGTGTTAAAAATCACCGCACCGACAGAAACGCCCGCGATCGTTGCAGGGTTAGCAAGCCTGCCTGCAACAGCAGTATTCACAACGCCCATAAGCGGCTGTGTAATTGTTGCGAGTATAAACGGCACCGCAACTTTCAAATATTTAAAAAGCGTCAGCTTTTCCTTCGTGCCGCCAATTTCGCTATTCAAAATCATACCCTCACTTAAATTAAATGTAAAAACAGGAAGGGACCGGTGCATCAATCATTTGCCTTTTAAGCAGACATTGATTGTGGCACCGGCCTCTTCTTAATGGTTAAAAGTCAGCTTACAGCTTGGCAAAACCCCGCTCAAACTCAGCAATAATATCATCGATATCCTCAAGTCCCACCGAAACACGCATGATGCTGTCGCCAATGCCACACTTTGCGCGATCCTCCGCGCTCATGCCGCCGTGGGATGTGCGTGTGTCGGAATATGTGGTTGTCAGGCAGCCCAGCGATGGCACCAGCTTGATAAACTTAAAGTATTCCATGCACGAAATTACGTTTTCAAATGTGCCAAGATCGATCGAAACCATGCCGCCATAAATGCCGTTAAACTGTTTCTTTGCGACCTCATGGTAGGGGTTTGAAGCAAGGCCGGGGTAACGAACCTCCTTAACCTTGGGGTGCTTGGAGAGATATTCTGCAAGCTTCATTGCATTGCTCGAATGCTGGCGCATCCTAAGCTCAAGCGTGCGAAGGCCGCGTGCAAACAGGAAAGCGTCAAACGGGCTCATCGTCGGGCCAAAAACGTGACCCTCGGAGATGATATCCTTCATGATCTTCTCATCCTTGCCAACAACAACACCCGCCATAATGTCGGAATGGCCGTTCATGTATTTTGTGCCGCTGTAAACGACAAAGTCGGCGCCCAGGCTAAGCGGGCGGCAAACTATGGGTGTGGCAAATGTGTTGTCAACCACCAGCACGGCATTGTGCGCGTGGGTGACATCTGCGATTTTTTGCATATCCAGCACTTCGATCATGGGATTTGATATGGTTTCCATATAAACCATCTTGGTGTTGGGCTTAAAATTCTTCTCCCAATCAGGATCGTTAAGATCAACCACCGTAACCTCAACGCCATAGCGCTTCATCAGCTTGTTGACGATCAGGTTAAATGTGCCGCCAAACACGATGGAGCTCAGGATTATATGGTCGCCCGCCTTAATCTGCGCCATAACTGTCATGCAGATTGAAGCCATGCCCGTTGCATAAACCTGCGCAACAGCGCCGCCATCAAGCGCGCAGAGAATTTCGTTTGCGCAATCGTTGGTGGCGTTGCCCTCGCGGCCATAGTCATAGTCGGGAATCTCATGCTTAAGCGAAGCAAAAAGATCCTGCGGGTGGCTAAAGGAATACGCCGCGCTCATAACGATGGGCGCTACCTTGGGCACTCCCTTATCGACCCCCTTAATCGTGTTGCCATTGTGATTGAGAATCGTGTTGAAATTGATTTTTTCGCTCATTTTTTTCTCCGTTCTGCAGCATCTGCCAGCTTGTAGTTATGAAATAATGCCCGACTTACGCCAGTCAAGAAGTATATCAACAATGTGTTGCGTGCTCTGCGCAATCGTTACGCCTGCATCAAGGAGCACCTTCTCCTTGTTTTCCGCGCTTCCGGTGCCATCCGCCGAAACGATCGCCCCAGCGTGGCCCATGCTGCGGCCCTTTGGCGCGTTTTTCCCGGCGATCAGCGCTACGACTGGTTTGGTCACATGCGCCTTGATGTATTGCGCCGCAAGCTCTTCCTCGCTGCCGCCGATTTCGCCAATGAGCACGATGGCCTGCGTTTGCGGGTCGTTCTCAAAGTCGGGCAGCACATCAACAAAGGCTGAGCCGGGGATCATATCGCCGCCGTTACCTACACAGGTGGATTGGCCAATGCCGTTGTTTGAAAGCATAAAAACAGTTTCATAGCAGTTGGTGGCGCTGCGGCTCATCACGCCCACATTGCCTTCCTTGAATATCCTGTGCGCCATAAAGCCTGCCTTTGTTTTGCCGGGCGAAATCACACCAAAGGAGTTTGGCCCAAACAACCGCACGCCCTTTGCCTTTGCAAGGTGGTAGCAGCGCATCATATCGTGCACTGGCACATGCTCCGCCATTGTGAAAATCAGCGGCACATTCGCGTCAATCGCCTCGATTACCGATGCCATCATAAACCTTGCAGGCACAAAAACCACCGTGGCATTTGCGTTTGTTTGCTTAACCGCTTCATAAACGGTGTTGAACACCGGCACACCGTGAATGGTTTGCCCACCCTTGCCGGGGGTAACGCCCGCAACAACATTTGTGCCGTATTCCAGCATCTGCTCGATCGCCTGAGCAAAAAGCCTGTGATCATATTCTGCGCCGATGGTGGTGTGGAAATTGAGGAAACGGCAAAAACCAACCCCGAGCGGATAGTCAAGGTGGAGATCGACCCCGCAC
>JAJDHH010000016.1 GCA_030266105.1 Eubacteriales bacterium OttesenSCG-928-K08 | reverse complement strand
TGCTTATATTGAGCATGCGTTGAATGTTGCCAATGCCCGCAAAAGCGAGTTTGCCCAGAAGTATTTTCGGGCGCTCGCCGATTTTAACAATGTGCTTGCTGTGCTTCGCGTTCGCGCAATGGGCGCGCCAAAGGAAATGCTCGAAACAAATCTGCTGCCTGCGGGCAACATCGCAAAAAGCATATTCCTAAACGCGATGGAGCAGCCCTTTGAAACAATGGCAAGGGTGCTTGCCACAGGGCCTGCAGGCTTTGCGATTGCCGCAGGGCTTGAGGCAGTGCAGCAAAGCGGAAGAAACAGTGCGCTTGAAAAAGCGCGGGATGATTACCTGATGCAGCTGATCAAACACGATAAATACGATGTGATGACACTCCAGCCGGTGCTTGGTTACCTGCTCGCACGCGAGCAGGAAGCAAAGTGTATCCGCCTGATTGTGACGGCCAAGCGAAACAAATTGCCCGATCAGGTCATTACGGAGAGGTTGCGTGAAGTTTATGGCTAAGATTGGTGTTGTTGGCGATCGCGATTCGATATTGCTCTTTAAGGCGGTGGGGCTCACTACTTTTTTTGAAACGGAGCCGGATTCCGCGTCCAAAACCTTGCACAGGCTTGCCCGCAAGGGGTATGAGGTGATTTATATCACCGAGGAGCTGTATACGCAATGCGGCGAGGCCATTGCAAGCTATAAGTCCGAGCCATTCCCGGCCATTATCCCCATCCCGAGCAATCAGGGCAACAAGGGGATTGGCATGGCGGAGGTTAAGGCCAATGTGGAAAAGGCCATCGGCGCGGATATCCTATTCTCGGAAGGAAGGTAACACGATATGCAAGGTACGATCGTAAAAGTATCAGGGCCGCTGATCGTTGCATCCGGCATGGCGGATGTGCAGCTCTACGATGTTGTGCGCGTTAGCGAAAAGCAACTTATCGGCGAGGTAATCGAGCTGCGTGGCGACCGCGCGTCCATTCAGGTATATGAAGAAACAGCGGGCATTGGCCCGGGTGAGCCGGTTGAAAGCACGGGTTCGCCGCTGTCTGTTGAGCTGGGGCCGGGGCTTATCGAAAGCATTTATGATGGTATTCAGCGCCCGCTCAATAAAATCCGCGAGCAAACGGGGGATCGTATCACCCGCGGTATTGCGGTTGACGCGCTGGATCATGAAAAGCTCTGGAACTTTGTTCCCACAGCCGCTGTGGGTGCGGAGCTTACCGGCGGCGACATTTTGGGCATCGTGCAAGAATCAGAGGCCGTGCTCCACAAAATCATGGTTCCGCCAAACGTTAAAGGCACGCTCACATGGCTGCACGAAGGCGGCAGCGCAACAATCGTTGAGCCTATTGCAAGGCTCGAAACGGCAAGCGGCGAGCTAGAGCTGCCCATGCTTCAGCGTTGGCCGGTGCGCCGTGGCCGCCCCTATGCCAAAAAGCTTCCGCCAATCGAACCCATGATTACCGGCCAGCGTGTTATCGACACACTCTTCCCGGTTGCAAAGGGTGGCGTTGCAGCAGTGCCGGGGCCGTTTGGTTCGGGTAAAACGGTTGTGCAGCATCAGCTTGCAAAATGGGCGGATGCGGACATCATCGTTTACGTTGGTTGCGGCGAGCGTGGCAATGAAATGACGGACGTGCTCATGGAGTTCCCCGAGCTTAAGGACCCGCGCACAGGGCTATCGCTCATGAAGCGCACGGTGCTTATCGCCAACACGTCAGACATGCCGGTGGCCGCTCGTGAAGCTTCCATTTACACAGGCATCACCATCGCGGAATATTTCCGCGACATGGGCTACAAGGTTGCCGTTATGGCGGATAGTACCTCCCGCTGGGCGGAGGCGCTGCGCGAAATGTCCGGCCGACTTGAGGAAATGCCGGGTGAGGAAGGTTACCCCGCTTATCTTTCAAGCCGCATGGCCGAGTTTTACGAGCGCGCAGGCGTCGTAACAACGATCGGCAGCGATGGGCGCGAGGGCGCTGTCTCCGCGATTGGTGCGGTTTCCCCGCCAGGCGGCGATATTTCCGAGCCGGTTTCGCAGGCAACGCTGCGTATCGTTAAGGTTTATTGGGGCCTGAGCTCACGCCTTGCATATGCCCGCCACTTCCCGGCGATCGACTGGCTGCAGTCCTACTCGCTGTATCTTGATAAGCTATCCTCCTGGTTTAACGAAAACGTCAGCGAGGATTGGTCGGATATGGTGCAGCGCACAATGACGATGCTGCAGGAAGAAAATGAGCTCGATGAAATCGTGCGCCTTGTGGGTATCGACAGCTTGTCCTTTAAGGACAGGATGACGCTTGAGGCAGCGCGCTCCGTGCGTGAGGACTATCTCCACCAGAACGCTTTCCACGAGGTGGATACATATACCTCGCCCGAAAAGCAGTATTGCATGCTCAAGCTCATTTTGGAATACTACGATTTGTGTCTCAACGCGCTTAGCCAGGACGCATCCTTCTTTAAACTTTCAAGCCTGCCAGTGCGTGAGGATATCGGCCGCTTTAAGTACACACCGCAGGAGCAAATGCTTGAACGCTACGAAGAAATCTCCGCGCTGCTTAAGGCGCAGGTGCGCGAACTGACTGAGGGAGGTGTGGAGAATGCGTAAGGAATACCGTACCATACAGGAAGTTGTAGGGCCGTTGATGCTCGTTAAGGAAGTATCCGGCGTTAAGTACGACGAGCTGGTGGATATTCAGCAAGCCAACGGCGAAATTCGCCGTGGCCGCGTGCTGCAGATCGATGGCGACAAGGCGCTCGTGCAGCTTTTTGAAAGCTCGCAGGGTCTTAAAATCAGCGATAGTAAGGCGAGCTTTTTAGGCCGCTCGCTTGAGCTGGATGTGGCGCCCGATATGCTTGGCCGCGTGTTCGACGGCATGGGCAAACCCAAAGATGGCGGCCCTGAGCTGATACCAGAAAAGCGGCTGGATATCAACGGTTCGCCCATGAACCCATATGCGCGCGACTATCCTTCAGAGTTTATTCAAACGGGCATCTCCGCGATTGATGGGCTAAACACGCTCGTGCGTGGGCAAAAGCTGCCCGTGTTCTCAGGCTCGGGCCTGCCCCACGCTAATGTCGCCGCGCAGATTGCAAGGCAGGCGCGTGTTTTGGGAACGGATGAAAAGTTTGCCGTTGTGTTTGCGGCTGTAGGTATCACATTTGAAGAAGCGGACTTTTTCACATCCGACTTTGAAAAGACGGGCGCTATCGAGCGCACGGTCACATTCATCAACCTTGCAAACGACCCGGCCATCGAGCGTATCGCAACCCCGCGTATGGCGATCACGGCTGCGGAATACCTCGCGTATGATCTTGGGATGCACGTGCTTGTTATAATCACAGACATCACCAACTACGCAGAGGCGCTTCGTGAAGTGTCGGCCGCCCGCCGTGAGGTTCCAGGCCGCCGTGGTTATCCGGGTTATCTCTACACCGACCTTGCGACTATGTATGAGCGCGCTGGGCGAATTAAGGATAACGCGGGCTCAATAACGATGATCCCCATACTCTCCATGCCGGAGGATGACGTAACGCACCCCATACCGGACTTGACAGGCTACATCACCGAGGGGCAGATCATACTCTCGCGCGATCTCTATCGCCGTGGCCTCACGCCGCCAATCAACGTTTTGCCCTCGCTTTCGCGCTTGAAGGATAAGGGCATTGGCGCGGGGAAAACACGCGAGGATCATGCGGACACGATGAACCAGCTGTTTGCGGCCTATACCCGTGGTAAGGACGCTAAGGAGCTTGCGGTTATTCTGGGTGACGCGGCGCTCTCCGACACGGATAAGCTTTATGCAAAGTTCTCCGATGAGTTTGAGGCGCAGTATGTTTCACAGGGTTATTACACCAACAGGAGCATCGAGGAAACGCTGGCTATCGGCTGGAAGCTTTTATCAATTTTGCCCAGGTCGGAGCTAAAGCGTATCCGCGAAGAGTATTTGGACAAATATCTCCCCCAAGAGGAGGGATAACGCGTGGCATTACAATATAAACCCACCCGCATGGAAATGAGCAACCTGAAAAAGCGTAAGCAGGTTGCTGTGCGCGGGCATAAAATGATGAAGGATAAGCGCGATGAACTCGTGCGCCGTTTCATCATATATATCCGGCGCAATAAGGAGCTGCGCGAGCAGGTTGAAGAAAAGCTGGCCGCCGCTATGCAGGACTTTGTGCTCGCCCGCGCATCGATGGGCAACGAGGCCGTTGAAGAGGCGCTCATGTATCCTGCGCGCGCGGCAAACGTAACCGTTGGCAAAAAGTACGAGCTTAGCGTTGCTGTGCCGGAGATGACGATTGATCAATCAGGCGCGTTTGCCTACCCTTATGGGTTTGCGACAACTTCCTCGGAGCTTGATGCTGCCGTGCAGGCGCTTTCTGATCTTTTGCCATTGCTTTTGGAGCTTGCGCAGGTGGAAAAAACCTGTAACCGGCTGGCGGACGAAATCGAAAAGACCCGCCGCCGCGTAAACGCGCTGGAATATGTTATGATTCCGCAGTTCACAGAGGCAATCCGCCAGATTAGAATGAAGCTTGAGGAAAACGAGCGTGGCAACACCACAAGGCTCATGAAGGTTAAGGAAATGATGGCGGACAAATAGTGCTCAGGTAACGATCGGCGCGCCCGTATGGCGGACGCGCCGATTTTTTGTTATACTGATGTATACCACAAAACAACTAACCAGAAAGGCGATTGCTGATGGAAGAACGAAACGATTTGGAGTTTGAGCAAAAACAAGATACGCTTTTTGAAGAGAGCGAGTTCGGCCTTGAAGAATCCGATATCCAATTAACGGATGAGGAAACTTCGGGTGAAGATTTAGTTTCCGATCAGGAATTGCTTGAAGCGGAGCTTGCCGCCATAAACGCGGCAAAAGAAGAGGAACCAGAAAAACCAAAACCACCGCAGGCAAAGGAGCCTGTGATTATGGCCTGCGCGCTGGTGCTGCTGTTTGGCTTTTTTAATCTGGGCACCGGGATTGGCTCGATGCTTGGCGGCGCGGGCGGCAACCTTGGCCTGGTTGCGCTTATGGGCGTGCTGGTGCTGATTGGCGCACTGCAGATCGTGTGCGGCGTGCAGGGAATAAGAAGCACAAAAAACCTGGCCCTGCGCCAAGGGTGCAGAAGGCTAGGTTTATATATGCTGCTTGCATGTGCGGCCTATGTTGTTGTTTCGGCAATAATGCGCGGTTTTGAGTGGAGCACGGCCGGCAGCCTTTTTGTGGCGGTGATGTATTTAACGGTGGTGCGCTAAACAACCGATGATTAAATAGCGGCAATTAAAGCCGCTATTTTTCTCTGCCTACGCTGTAGCCAAGCGAACGATCCACCGCGTTTTTGAGCGGCGAATTTGTGCGATAGGCTGCAAGGTTCTCTAAAAAGAGCGCGGTTGTGGTTTGCAGCACCTGCGGCGCATAATCCCCGCCTGCAATGTGTGGGGTGAGGAGCGCATTTTCAAGCCCCCAAAGCGGGCTTGTTTCGGGCAAAGGCTCTTCCTGAAAAACATCCAAAGCGGCGCCTTGAATGCGCCGCTCTTTTAGTGCGTAAGCCAGCGCCTTTTCGTCAATCGCACTGCCCCGGCCAACGTTTATCACAATGGCGGTGGGCTTTAACAGCGCAATACGTTTTGCGCATAAAGTGTTGGCTGTTTGCGCCGTGCCGGGCATACACATGGCGATTATGTCCGCACGGGTAAATTGCGATTCAAGCTCGGGATCGTCAAAGAAGAAAAGCTCATCCACATAAGCGGGGCGCGAAGGGTCGCTCCTGCGCACGCCAATTGTGTATGCGCCAAGCGCACGCATAAGCCTCGCATAATTGAGGCCAAGATTGCCCAGCCCTAAAATGAGCACTGTTTTGCCGTTTATCTGCTCATTATAGCTTGTGGGTTTCCAGAGCGATTTATTTTGATTATCGCGATAAATATGCAGGCGGTTGTATAACGCCAAAGTTTGGGCTAACATAAATTCTGAAATTGTCACGCCATAGGAGCCGCTTGCGCTGGTCAAAACAGCGTCCTGCGGCAAAGCGCCGGGCGCTATGTAACGCTCGACACCCGCACTTAGCACCTGCATCCATTTAAGCTTTTGGGGGTAGGGGAGCTTTTTGGGCTGGAAGCTGCCAAAGGCGATTTCGGCGCGTTCATAATATTCCAAATAATCCTCGCCCCGCTCAATGAATTGAAAAGTCAGCTCGGGGGCGGCGGCGCGCATTTTTTCGCGCAGCTCCTCTGTTGTGGGAATTTTGACAAGAGCAAGCCGTTCCATTTACGCTACATCCTCCATTTATAAAATATTTTGCTATTGCTGGCCTATCATTTTGCCGCATTTCTTGCAGCGGATATTTTCACGAACATACATGTTTATCATCCACGCGGTAGATCGGCTGCCGCAATGAGGGCATTTAAAAAACAGGAGCTGCAAAAAAATCGCCGCAATTAAAAGCCCAACGCCTATGTAAAGCATTATTTCATGCGCGATGCGAGGGAAAAGCGGCGCAATAACAACAAGCAGCAGCGCCCCAACAAGCAGCAGCGAGCAAAGGATCACCTTTTTTCGGGATACGTATTTCATAAGTGAGCCTCCATATCTTTCCCAGCTATTACCCCTGAACTTAACACTAGAAAATTCGCAACGCATCTTTTCGCGTCGAGCTGCATCATCAAAGCTTGAAATAGCGCTGCTATTCCTGCGCTTATCTTCCTTGCTCAGCACGAAAGACTGCACCGCTCGGTTTCCTGTTTTTAAGTACAGGAGTAATAATGATTATAATAGCACAGTTTAATGCGCTTAGGGCAACGAATTTGGAATTAAAATGCCTGCTGCAGGCAGGAGAAAATCTTGTGAAACGTATCCCTGCGACAAGGGCATTGTGGTATAATAGAAAAGATATTTTGAACAAAGGAAAAGGCCATGTTATTTTCGCCCCTGTTTTCAGGATCTTCCGGGAACGCAACGCTTGTTGAAGCGGGTGGCGTGCGCATTTTAGTGGATGCAGGCTTAACCGGCAAACGAATTGAGCAGGCGCTGGAAACTGTAAATGCACCTGCACAAACGCTTAATGCAATATTAGTCACACATGAGCATAGCGATCACATTCGTGGCGTGGGTGTGCTTTCAAGAAGATATAATATCCCCGTTTATGCAAACGCGGGCTGCTGGAGCGCAATGGAAAAAATAATCGGCCCCATTGCGCCATCGTGCATGCGCGTGTTTGAAACCGGGCGGGATTTTTTCATCAACAATGTCAACATACTTCCATTTGCCACCCCGCACGATGCCGCGGAGCCCGTGGGTTACACATTTGAGCACAAAAACGAAAAGGCGGGCCTTTTGACGGATATCGGATGCATGGAGGCCGAGCTATACGACGCTGTGTATGGCTGCCGCCTGCTGCTGATTGAGGCCAACCACGATGAAGAGATGCTGCGCAACGGCCCATACCCCTACCCGCTTAAGCAGCGCATACTCTCAAGAAAGGGCCACTTGAGCAATGCGGATAGCGCGCGCGCCTTGTGCAGGCTTTATTCGCGCGGGCTGCGCTACGCTGTGCTGGGGCATTTAAGCGCAGAAAATAACGATGAGCGGGTTGCTATGGAAACCGTAAAATCAACGCTGCACGAGCAGGATGTGTACGATATGAACGTGTTAATGTCCCACAGGGATAGGCCCTGCGGTGTTTTCCACATAGAATAGCATTATTTAGGCAGCAAAGAGGGCCGCATGTGCGTTTAGATCAAAGCCGCTTTACCGGCAAACAAAAATTAACGATCGATTGTATCGTGCTGGCAACAGGCCCTGTGATGCTGCTTGTGAGCATGCTTGTTTCCGTGCTTGGCGTTACAAACGCGCTGCAACTGCACATGCTTAATGCGCTGGTTGTCAAGTTCTGCGTGCTTTGCCTGCCTGCGGTTCTTTTTATCCGCGCTAACGGTGGGCGCGCAAAGTTTGGTTTTGTGCGCATGCGGGGCATATGCTGGGCGTATTCCTTTTTTTTAGGGATGGGCATGTTTTTTTTAACAACCGCCCTCAATTCACTGCTTTTGCCGATGTGGCAGGGCTTAGGCATTGCCCAAACAGGCACATCGCTGCCAAACGCTGGCGAGGGTTCGCTGCCCGTGCTGCTGCTTTTTGTGGCGATAATCCCCGCGTTTGCAGAGGAAACGCTTTTTCGTGGCGCGTTATTCAGGGTTTGGGAAAGTTTCGATCCACACATGGCGCTGTTGCACAGCGCGCTTGTGTTTGCGCTGCTGCATTTCCAGCCATCAAATTTACTTACGCTTTTTGCGCTGGGTCTGGTGCTCGGTTGGGTAAACAGGCGCACGGGCAGCGTGTTTGCGCCAATGGTGCTGCATTGCGCTTATAATGGCGCATCGCTCATTCTTCGTGCGCTCGTGCCTGAGGCCACCGCAACAGCTTCAGTTGCTGATGCAGCAGGCGTATCCTCATCCTACCTGCTGCTTGCGCTGATATTCGCTGTTATGGGCACAGTTTTGTTTTATCCCGCCTTTCGCGGGTTAAGGCGCTTTGCGTTGATAACAACACAGGGGCCGCCTAAATTCACCCGCGTGCCGCTGGAGCAGCCCGCACGCAGAAGCACGGCGCGTTCGGAGGCGATTGTGCTTACGCTTACATACATTGTGCTGATCGTCATCAATATATGGACATTATTGGCCAAGCTTGTATAATAAAAAGCAAGCTTTAGGGGAGAAAACAATGCCAAAACAAACTCTTGCTGTGCGCCAGCGCAGCCTAACCGACACAGTAGTGTTGTTCATCTGCTGCTTTACGGTGTTCATGCAGGTGCTGGTCGCCCTTATCGCGGGAAAAACGGACGACCTTGTTCGCTATGCTGCATGGTACGCTATGCTTGTGTATCTGCTGGCGATGTATATGCCCGCGCGTGGTTTTATGCGTTTTCGTGGGGGGCGCGAAACATTCGGTTTTGTGCGCATTAGCCTGCCGGAGTGGATATATGCGTTTTTAACGGGCGTTGCGATGTTTTTTGTGGTTAATGCGCTTAACATGCTTTTGCATCAGTTTTTTGCTGCGGTTGGTTTGCCGCAGGCGCTTGCCTCAATGGAGATTCCTGAGCAAAAAACATGGCATTTCCTTTCGCTGATTTTGTTGATGGCGATTATCCCCTCATATGTGGAGGAAACACTTTTTCGCGGCATTTTGCTCAACGGCTGGAAACCCATGGGTCGCCGCCGCGCTATCTGGCACACGGCGCTTATTTATGCACTCGCCCAGCTTTCACCAGCGGCGCTCCCTTCAACATTGCTTGTTGGGCTGCTGCTTGGCTACGTTGCGGATCGTGTTGGTTCGTGTTACGCATCTATGGGGATACAAATTGGCTATAGCGTAACGGTGCTGTGGATAATTCAAATGTCGGGCGGAACGGGCAGCGAGCAGGTCATACCTGCGTTTAGCGAGGTGATTTTAAGCTGCCTATTGTATATCGTCTCCGGCGCGGGGCTTATCCACATTTTAATAGGCAGGCTATCGCGCTCAGCCGCAAGAAGGCTTGAGGACCCCGATGAAGATAGGGAGGAGCGCCGTGAGCAGGCGCGTAAGCAGGAAACAATCGAGCTTAAAGAAATTCGGGCGATGCTGGATAAGTGGCACACAAATCACCCCAAGCGCGGCCCTCAAAAAAAGAAAACTCCGCTTCGCATAGCGACAACCTCATCCATAGCGACATATGTGCTTTTTATCACGTTAAACCTGGTGGTTGTTGCAAACTGGTTCTTTGGGTGGTTTTAATATGCAGATGTTAATTGCCTGCGTAGGTAAGCTCAAGGAAAATTATTGGCGGGATGCCGCCGCCGAATATCAAAAGCGGCTTAGCCGTTTTGCACAGCTTGAGATCAAAGAGGTGCGCGATCAGCCTGCGCCTGAGCGCCTTTCGCCGGCGCAGCGCGAGCAGGTGCTGCTTTTAGAGGGTGCGGGTTTGTTGGCGGGCATATCCCCGCGGGATTTTGTCGTGGCGCTTTGTTTGGAAGGGCAGGCACATGCTTCAGAAGCTTTTGCTTCAGAGCTTAACGGTTGGCTAACGCAGGCGCAAGGGCGGATTGTGTTTGTTATTGGTGGTTCGCTGGGCCTTTCAGCTGAGGTGCTAAGGCGTGCCGATGCAAAAATCTCGCTATCGAAAATGACATTTCCGCATCAGCTTGCAAGGGTGCTGCTGCTTGAGCAGTTGTATCGCGCGTTTAAGATCAACGCGAATGAGAGTTACCACAAGTGATGTAAAGATGCGTTGTAAGGTATTAAGTCAAGTAAAACCCCCATAAAATGCCCGTTTGGGGCTTTTTATGGGGGTTAAATACTTGTTTATTGTGGTTTAGAGCTAGTTGCCCGCCATCATGTTCATAACAGCCTCGCTATAGGCGATTGGGTCATCCGGCAGTATCCCCTCAAGCAGCTGAGCCTGAGCATATAGTATTTGCGCATAGGCATTAACCCGTTCAGTGTCATTTATGTCCATGTCCGTCAGCTTTTCAAACACAGCATGGGTGGGGTTAAGCTCCAGCACACGCTCAGCCTTGACCTTCTGGTCGGTGGGCATGGAGTTTAGCACCTTTTCCATTTCGATGGATAACGCGCCATCGGTGGATAGGCAAACAGCATGGCGCTTAAGCCTTGTGGAAAGTCGCACGGCCTTCACCTGCCCGGAAAGTGCGTTGCCAAGCGCATCGAGCAGTTTTTTGTGCTCCTCGGATTGTTCCTTTGCGGCTTCTTTTTCCTCATCGCCGCCAAGCTCCAAATCCTGCCCTGAAATGGACTGGAATTGTTTTTCGTCGTAGCTTTCAAGCACCTGCATAACAAATTCATCCACATCGTCCGTCAAAAATAGCACATCGTAACCATGATCGCTCAGCGCGTCCAACTGGGGCAGCTGGTTGATGCGCTCGACAGATTGGCCGCTCGCGTAATAGATTGCCTTTTGAGCTTCGGGCATGGCATCCCTATATTCACGAAGGGTTATTAAGTTGTTTTCCTTCATCGAGTGGAACAGCAGCAGATCCTGCAGCAGCTCCTTTTTCATGCCAAAGTTGCTGTATGCGCCAAACTTGAGCTGCAGGCCAAACGAAACCCAAAGCTTTTCGTATGTTTCGCGCTCGGATGTCAGCAGGCCCATAAGCTCGTTTTTGATCTTCTTTTCGATGTTGCCTGCAATCACCTTAAGCTGGCGGTCGTGCTGCAAAAGCTCGCGGGAGATATTGAGCGAAAGATCGGGCGAGTCGACAAGCCCCTTCACAAAGCTGAAATGGTCGGGCAGGAGGTCGGCGCATTTGTCCATAATCAGCACGCCGCTTGAGTAAAGCTGCAGCCCTTTTTCAAACTCCTTAGTGTAGTAATCATATGGCGCGCGCCCCGGGAAAAACAGCAGCGCATGGTAGGAAACCGCACCCTCCGCGCTTGTGTGCACAACCTTAAGCGGCGCTTCATAATCCATGAATTTTTCCTTGTAAAACTGATCGTACATTTCTTTTGTAATGTCCGATTTGCTGCGCTTCCACAGCGGGATCATGGAGTTGATAGTTTCAATTTCGGTGTAGCTTTCGTATTTTGGGGCATCCTCCGGCGCGTTTTCCTCCTGCTCAACCGGGCGGGATTTTGAAAGCTCCATTTTGATGGGATAGCGGATATAATCAGAATATTTTTTGATGAGCGATTGCAAGCGGTATTGCTCTAAAAACTCGCCATAATTTTCATCATCCGTGTCCTCTTTTAGCACAAGCGTAATTGTTGTGCCTTGCGTTTGTTTTTCGGCGGGAGAGATCGTGAAACCTTCAACACCCTCGCTTTCCCATTGCCATGCCTCATCCGAATTAAAAACGCGGCTAACAACATTGACCTTTTGCGCGACCATAAACGCCGAATAAAAACCCACGCCAAATTGGCCGATGCTTTCAATTTCCGCGTTGTTCTGCTCCTCGCGAAAGCGTAGCGTGCCGCTATCGGCAATTGTGCCAAGGTGGAGCTCAAGCTCGTCCTTTGTCATGCCGATGCCGTTATCGGAAATCGTAAGCGTGCGGTTTTCCTCATCCGCTGAAATATAAATGAAATAATCCTCTTTGGAAAGGCCAACGGTGCCTTCATCCAGTTCACGATAATAAAGCTTATCGATCGCGTCGCTTGCGTTGCTTATAAGCTCGCGCAGGAAAATTTCCTTATGTGTGTAGATGGAGTTGATCATCAGATCCAAAAGTCGTTTAGATTCCGCTTTAAATGGTTGCATATTTTAATCCTCGCCGTGTGTATTGGCACTCTAGATATTAGAGTGCTAATACAGTATAACTCAATTTTCCAAAAATTCATATAGGCCGAATGTGAGAAACTTGTAAAAATACGTCGTTGACAATTAACACATTTGTCGTGATACTAGTTAGTGAATTGTGAGGTGTAAATTTTGTACGAACTAGTTCAGGTGGCCAAGCGCACCTATTACATTGAATCCCCCGCAAAAGCCGGGCTGTATGTGGATGAAAACAAAAATGTGACATTGATCGATACCGGCAGCGACAAAGAAGCGGGCAGAAAGATCAACCAGCATCTTAAAGCAAACGAGTGGACGCTTAAGCGCATAGTCAACACGCATTCTCATGCGGATCATGTTGGCGGCAACGCATTTTTGCAGCAGCGGGCGCAGGCGGAGCTTTTAACAACAGAGGTTGAGGCGGTTTTCACAAAATTCCCGCATCTTGAGCCTTCGCTTTTGTATGGAGGGTTTCCACCCAAGCCCTTGCGCAACAAGTTTTTAATGGCGCAGCCAAGCGTGCCGACAGGCGTTGTTGGTGCGGATTTGGATGGCGGATTTGAAATTATCCCGCTGCCCGGGCATTATTTTGACATGATTGGTGTAAGAACACCCGATGATGTGTTGTTTTTGGGCGATTGCTTAAGCGGCGCGCACATAGTCGAAAAATATCATGTCAATTTTGTGTATGATGTTGAGCAGTATCTTAACACGCTTGATAGTGTGGAAAGCATAAACGCAAAGCTTTATATTCCCGCGCATGCAAGCCCGGTTGAAAACATACTTGAGCTTACAACGATTAACCGCGAAAAGGTGCAGGGCATAATCGCGCTTGTTTGTGCGCTTTGCCAAAGCCCGTGCTCCACGGAGGATATCATTAAAGCCGTGTTTGATCATTTTGGGTTAAAGATGGATTTTAATCAGTATGTGCTGGTGGGAAGCACGCTGCGCTCATACCTTGCGTATTTGCTCGATAAAGGCTGCCTTGAGGTTATATTCGAGCAAAACAGATTGTTATTTAAGGCGCTATAATAAATGAATGCTTGCAGCTTTGCTGCAAGCAAAATGTGGTTAGCTAATAAAAGTGCTGCGGCTTTGCCGCAGCACTTTTATTAAGATTATCTCGCTCTTTCGTCAAACTGACCGCCAAGGTTTTTGAATTCATCCCAGAATAACGGGGCGGATTTTCTAACGCATTCGGTTCCGACAAGCGTAACGGGATTATCGCAAATGCTGCTTGCGACTGCAAGCGCCATTGCAACGCGGTGGTCGCAGAAGCAATCTGCCTCGCCGCCACGCAAGCGGCCTGTTCCCTGAATGACAAGCCCATCCCCTTCGTGGCTCACCTTGCCGCCAAGCGCGCCAAGTGCGGCGCTGAGCGAAGCAAAGCGGCTATTTTCTTTATATTGCAGGCGATTGGTTATCCGTGAAGTTCCCCTTGCTGCACATGCAAGCACCGCGAGCACCGCAAGCAGATCAGGGCACTCGGAAATATCCACAGTGATGGGCCTTAGCTGCGCGGAATCCACATGCAAAACGCCTTTATCATCAAATGAATAGTGGCCGCCCATTTGGTTGAGGAACAGCAGTATGTTTTTATCCGCCTGGAGCGATTGCGGATCGAGCCCCCTTAGCGAAACCCCCTCTTCACCGATTGCCCCGGCTGCGACTGCGTATGCGGCGTGGGACCAATCCCCCTCGACATCCGCATTGGCAGGGAGATATGTTTGGCCGCCCGGAATGCTTATTAAACCACGCTTTGCGTCAACATCGCACTCCACGCCGAACAAACGCTGGGTTTGCTGGGTGAGTAGCACGTAGGGGAGGGATTCCTCCGGGGCTATTATGTGCAAAACGGAATCTTCCTGCACGAGAGGCAACGCGAGCATCAGCCCCGATAAAAACTGGGAGGCCGCCGTTGCGTTAACGATGCGAAATTCCCCGCCGCGAAGCTTGTGGCGCACGGTGACTGACTGTTCAGCCTGCGTCCACTCGCCGCCCTGCGAGGTCACAATTTGAGCGTATGCGTCCATAGGGCGCGAAATGTGCCTTTGTGCGCCGGAAAAAGTAACCCGCTTGCCGCTTAGAAACGCCAGCGGCAGCATCAGGCGCAAAACGGCGCCCGATTCACCACAAAAAGCAGTGTCCCCCACAAGATCGCCTCCGCCATTGACGATGGCGGTGCGCCCAACGATGCTCGTTTGGGAAAGGCCAAGCTGCGCTGCAACACGCCAGGCGGCCTTAATATCGTCAGAAAAGCCGATTCTGTCGATCACTGATTGGCCGTTTGCCAGGGAAGAGCAGATCAGCAGGCGTTGCGCCGCGCTTTTGGAGGGTTGAGCTTTAACAACTCCCGCAAGCGGTTTGGGTGTAATCACGTATTCCATATTGTCCTCCGGCAGCAGTTTTGTTGCTCATCCTATAATAGCATATTGGACGTAAAAAAGGGATATACAAAACAAAGCGGCACGATTTTTTATTCATGCCGCCGTTATGGTAACGTGCTATTCGTTATTAAAAGCATCCTTCACCTTGCCAAATACGGTGCGCTTGCTTTGCTTTGCCTCGCCCGGGCTTTCGCCCAGCGCATCGCCAAAGGCGCGCAGCAATTCTTTTTGCTTGGAGCTAAGGCGTTTTGGCACATCCACCTCAACCTTAACTAAAAGGTCGCCCTTATCCTTGCCGCGCAGGCGCTGTATTCCCTGGCCGCGCATGCGGAAGGTTGTGGCTGTTTGTGTGCCTTCGGGTATCGAATATTTAACCTTGCCGGTTAATGTGGGCACCTGAATTTCGCCGCCAAGCGCGGCGGTTGTAAACGGAATTTTCATATCCAGCAGCAAATCATAACCATTGCGGCGGAAAAGCTTATGCGGCTTGACGCGTATGCTCACATATAAATCGCCGCTGGGGCCGCCGCGGTGGCCCGCTTCGCCCTCGCCCGAAAGGTTAATCGTTTGCCCATCGTCGATGCCCGCGGGTATATCCACAATCACGCGGCTTGTTTTTTTGAGCCTGCCCGCGCCGTGGCAATCAAGGCATTGCTCTTTAATGACCTCACCCGAACCATTGCAGGCCGTGCAGGGGCGCACGGTTGTAAACGAGCCCATAAATGTGTTTTGTTGCACACGAACCTGGCCCGAACCGCCGCAGGCTGAGCATCGTTCGGGGCTGGTGCCGGGCTTTGCGCCCGAACCGCCGCATGTTGAGCAATTCTGCTCGCGCGGCACCATAATTTCACGCTTTACGCCAAAGGCCGCGTCCTCAAAGGAAATTGTAAGCGAATAGCGAAGGTTGCTGCCCGCAACCGGGCCATTTCGGTTGCCGCCCGATGAAAAGCCGCCGCCAAACATGGTTTCGAATATGTCCGAAAAGCCACTAAACCCGTTGAACGGGTTGCCGCCGGAGTAGGCGCCGCCTGCGCTTTGATCGAATGCGGCATGGCCAAATTGATCGTATTGCGCGCGCTTTTGCGGGTCGGATAACACCTCGGCAGCTTCATTAAGCTCCTTAAACCGAGCCTCCGCTTCCTGGTCGCCCGGGTGCAGGTCAGGGTGGCAGGTTTTTGCCTGCTTACGAAAAGCGCTTTTTATTTCGCTTTCCGATGCGCCCTTTTCTACCCCCAGCACTTCATAATAATCACGTTTATTTGCCAAAATTCTTCATCCCCCTGGCCGGAGCTTGCCACCGGCTCACAAAACAAAGTGCCGCCAGGCACAATAAAACGCACATGCTAGGCTGTGCCGGAAAGGTTTGTATGAGGGGCTTTGCCCCTCATACTTTTAATCCTTTAACAACTCTATAATAGTATGCTTATTTGTTGTCGTCGTCCACAACTTCATAGTCCGCATCGACCACGGTGTCGTCGGAAGGGCGCGTATAGGCCTGATCGTCGTTAGCGTCGCCCTGAGCGCCTGTGTTTGCCTGCTGCTCAGCCTGCGCCTGCTGGTATATCTTGCCGAAGATTTCGTAGGAAACCTCGGTCAGCTTTTCTGTTGCGGCCTTTATCATGTCGATGTCGTCGCCTTCAAGAGTTTTGCGAAGGTCGGCAAGCGGCGCTTCAATTTTGCTCTTGTCATCGGCCGAAAGCTTATCGCCCAGCTCCTTGAGCGTTTTTTCCGTTGTGTAAACAAGCTGGTCGGCATGGTTTCTGGTTTCGACTTCTTCCTTGCGCTTTTTATCCTCACCGGCAAAACGTTCGGCCTCGTCCACAGCGCGCTTGATCTCCTCCTCGTTAAGGTTTGTGGAGGCGGTGATTGTCACCTTCTGCTCATGGCCGGTGCCAAGATCCTTGGCGGATACATGCACTATGCCGTTGGCGTCGATATCGAATGTAACTTCGATTTGCGGCACGCCGCGCGGTGCGGGCGCAATGCCGGCAAGCTGGAAACGGCCAAGCGTTTTATTGTATTGTGCCATTTCGCGCTCGCCCTGCAAAACATGCACCTCAACGGATGTTTGGCCATCCGCCGCAGTGGAGAACACCTGGCTCTTTTTTGTGGGTATTGTCGTGTTGCGATCGATCAGGCGTGTGAACACGCCGCCAACCGTTTCAATGCCAAGGCTAAGCGGGGTAACATCCAGAAGCAGAATGTCCTTCACCTCGCCGCCAAGCACGCCCGCCTGAATGGCCGCGCCAACGGCAACACATTCATCGGGGTTGATGCCCTTAAACGGATCCTTACCGGTTACGGTTTTAACCATTTCCTGCACAGCGGGGATACGGCTTGAACCACCAACGAGTATGACCTTATCTATTTCGCCGCTTTTGAGTCCGGCATCGCGCAGCGCTTTAAGCACACAATCGCGTGTTTGATCCACAAAGCTGGATGTCAGCTCGTTAAACTTTGCGCGGGTGAGGGACATATCAAGGTGCTTTGGCCCGCTTGCATCCATTGTGATAAAGGGCAGGTTGATGTTTGTTTGTGTCATGCCCGAAAGCTCGATCTTTGCCTTTTCCGCAGCTTCCTTGAGGCGCTGGAGCGCCATGCGGTCGTTTTTAAGGTCGATGCCGCTGTCCTTGCGGAACTCAGCCGCGATGTGATCCATCACCTTCTCGTCAAAATCATCGCCGCCGAGCTTGTTGTTGCCTGCTGTTGCAAGCACTTCAAAAACGCCATCCCCAATTTCGAGTATGGATACGTCGAATGTGCCGCCGCCAAGGTCATAAACCAAAATCTTCTGGTTTGTTTCCTTATCCATGCCATAGGCAAGCGAGGCTGCCGTGGGTTCGTTGATTATGCGCAGCACCTCAAGCCCCGCGATGCGCCCTGCATCCTTTGTTGCCTGGCGCTGGCTGTCGCTAAAGTAGGCGGGCACGGTAATTACCGCCTGAGTGACCGTTTCGCCAAGGTATGCTTCCGCGTCCTGCTTAAGCTTGCGCAGTATCATCGCGGAAATTTCCTGCGGCGTGTAATCCTTGCCATCAACCTTCACCTTGTGGGATGTGCCCATTTCGCGTTTGATGGAAGAAATCGTTTTATCCGGGTTGGTGATCGATTGGCGCTTTGCGACCTGGCCAACCAAACGCTCATTATCCTTAAACGCAACAACCGATGGGGTTGTGCGGCCGCCTTCAGCGTTGGGGATTACGACAGGCTCGCCGCCTTCCAAAACCGCCACGCATGAGTTTGTAGTTCCCAAGTCAATACCAATAATTTTGCCCATAATTGCCTCCTATCACAATCTGTAAAATATCAAGTTAAAATGTGTTATATATCTATTTTTTATTGCGCAACCTTAACCATGCTGTATCGCAATATTTTTCCTTCAACCTCGTAGCCCGTTTGCAGCACCTCGAGTATTTCGCCGGGGGAGCGGCCCTCGACCTCCTCCTGCATAACCGCGTTGTGCAGGTTGGGGTCAAACATCCCCGTTGCGTCAATTTCCTTCATGCCCAGCTTGCCGAGCGTTTCAAGCAGATTTTTCTGCACGAGCCTCATTCCGTCAACATACGCGGGGTCAACGCCCTTGGCGTTGTTAAGCGCCCGCTCGAAATTATCGAGCGTGGGCAAAAGCGTGCGCATACAATCGCGCTGGCCTTCATCGTAGCTGTCCTTTTTTAAGCTGCTGTTGCGCTTGCGGTAATTATCAAAGTCCGCCTGCAAGCGCTGCGCGAGGTTAACGTTCTCGTCCTTTTCCTTTTTGAGCGCCTCAATGTGCTCGCGCACCTTCAAAAACTCTTCCCGTGTGAGCTGCACCACTTCGGGGATGCTTTCTTCCCCGGCCTCAGCAGTGCCCGCTTCAGTTTCGTTGGTGAGCTTAGTGTCCGCCGTTTCGTTTTTTACGGCCTTTGTTTTGTCTTCCGTCTTTTTTGCCATTCCAGCGTTCCTCCTGCTATTCCTCCGGCCTATCCTGTTCTATAAGGCCCAGCAAGGCTTCGGACAGGCTTAGCTGCATGTATTCTAATATGGATATCACACGGCCGTAATGCATGCGTGTGGGACCCAAAATTCCAAATGTGCCCATTGGCTGGCTGCCAATGCGGTAGGTTGCCGTAACTATACTGACATCCTTGAGCTCCTCCGCTTCGTTCTCCTCACCTATTGTTATGGAAAATTCCATGCTGGATGCCTTTTTGAGCATTTGGTAAAGCGTATCCTTACCCTCCAGCGCAACGAGGAACTCCTTTGCCTTAGCCATATCGCTGTATTCCGGGTGGAAAAGCAGGTTTGTTGTGCCTGCAAGCTCCACCTTCTGGGCGTTTTGCTGAACTTGATCCTCCAGCGCTTCAAGCACGCTTTGGAAAAACGCACGATCCGCGCCAAGCTCCTCGCTCATGGATGTTACTTCATCCACCACCATGCGGTCAAGCCGCATATCGTGCAGTGTTTCGTTCAGGCGTTTTGTGAAACGCTCAAGGTCGTAATTGTCTATTCCCTCAGGGAGGCGGATTAGCACATCGCGTATAAATCCTGTATCCGTCACCAGCACCAAAAGCGCACGCTCAGGGCTTAGCTGCACAAGCGAAATGTGCTTTATGCGCACCGTGCTAAGCTGCGGGGGCAGCACCATTGCCGTGTAGCGGGTGATGTCCGAAAGGGCGGTGGCGGTTTGGCGCACGAGGCCTTCCACCTGGTTAGCGCGCTGGTTAAAGTAGGCGCGGATTGCCTTGCGCTCAGTTTCGTTAAGCTGCGCACGCTGCATGATTGAGTTTACATACAGCCTGTAGGCCTTGTTGGAGGGCACACGCCCGGCGGATGTGTGCGGCTGCTCGAGGTAGCCCATCTCCTCAAGGTCGCTCATCTCGTTTCTGATGGTCGCCGAGGAGATGTTAAAATCCGCTCGTTTGGAAAGTGACCTTGAGCCGACCGGCGCGGCAGTCAGAATATAGTCGTCGATTATTGCCTGCAAAATGCGCATTTTGCGCTTATCCATTTCCATTGCCGCACCCTCCTTTCCCGAGCGCTTTGCGCCACATGAGTTCATCGGCTTGCGTTGGCCCTTTTTCCGTCAAGCGGCGTTGTCGTCAGTCGCCGTAGCTCCGGCTACGCCTTCTTCCTTCGCCTTGCCTGACGAAAAAATTTCTCAACGCAAACCGAAGTCTTAAATGCCGCAAAGTACTAGACAATCAGGGCGTTAGCACTCGTGTTTGGTGAGTGCTAATCGCTGTTAATACGTTACCACTCCCGCATTGCTTTGTCAAGCAAAGTAGGGGTGCGCCAATGTGACAAAATGGAAACAAACATGTGGGCGTTTGGGGCATTTTTGTGTTATGATGAACGCCAGATACATCTGACTATGTTATTGGAGAATTCTTATGCCGGGGTTGTATTTACACATTCCTTTTTGCCAGCAAAAATGCCTATATTGCGATTTTGTGTCCTATCCCGGCCAGCAGGCAAGGCTTGAGGCTTACATCGAGGCTTTGCTCATGGAGGCTGAGCGTTTTGTTAAAGAGCGCGATTGGGGCCTGTTTGAAACGGTGTTTTTAGGCGGCGGCACGCCATCGCTGTTGTCGGGCGCTCAGCTTACATATTTGTTGGATGGGATACGCCAACGCTTTAAGCTATCGCCGGAGGCGGAAATCAGCATGGAGTGCAACCCGGGCACCTTGGATTTGGAAAAGCTTTTAGCCTACCGCGCAGCAGGTGTAAACCGGCTTTCGATTGGCGTGCAGAGCCTTGAAAATCATCTGCTCAAGTCCATCGGGCGCATCCATAACGCCGCGCAGGCGGAGCAGGCGCTTGCGCTTGCCCAACAGGCGGGCTTTAAAAACATCAATGTGGATGTGATGCACGGCTTGCCCGGCCAACAGCAGGAGGAATATATTCATACGCTAAACCGCATTATTGATTTTTCGCCAACGCATATCTCAGCCTATTGCCTGATAGTGGAGCAAGGCACTCCGCTAAGCGCTCAAATAGAAGCGGGCATTGTGAAATTACCTGAGGAGGACAACACCTATTTAATGCAGGATTTAGGCATGCTCCTTTTGGAGGAGCGGGGCTATAAACGTTATGAAATTTCAAACTTCGCCCGCCCGGGATATACCTGCGCCCACAACATAAACTATTGGAATAACGGCGCCTATCTTGGTTTGGGTGCGGGTGCGCATTCTGCCTGGAATTTGCCGGGTTTGGGCTGGAGCCGCTGGGAAAACACATTTGACATTGAAGAATATATCGCTGGGAGCGCTTCCGGCCGTGTTATAAATGAACCGCAGAGAATACCCAAAAAGGAAGAGCAATTCGAAACAATAATGCTTGGTTTGAGGCAAATATGTGGGGTTAAGTTAGATGCTTTTTTCAAGCGCTTTGGCGTTTCGGTTTTTGACGCTTACCCCAAGGCTACACAAAAGCTTATGGATATCGGCTGGCTTGAGGCCACGCAAGGTTACATCCGGCTAACAACAAAGGGGCTCGACATGCAAAATACGGCACTCCAATACTTTTTAGAATAATATAAAAAGGCAGACGAAAATATAAATCGCCTGCCTTTTTTATTTGGAGCGCCAGTTGTAGCATAACGGCCATAACTAAGCGTCTCCGTATAAACCCAATCTCATTTGAGGGGTGGGTTGTTAGCGGGGGGTGCCGCCGGACATGTTCTGCTCAGCGTATTGTATCATGCGCTTAACCATTTCGCCGCCGATTGAACCGGCCTGCTTTGAGGTCAGGTCGCCATTGTAACCCTGCTTGAGGTTGATATTCAACGAAGAAGCCACTTCATTCTTAAAGCGGGAAAGCGAAGCCTTTTGCTCAGGATTGATTCCGCTGCTGTTGCCGCTCTGGTTTGTGTTGTTCGTCATTGTATTTGTCTCCTTTCTAAAGAGTAGCGCGTGTAACTATAAATTATGAATTTTGCACACGCGTTATTTAGTTTGTGTTATTTAGGCATATTCTGCGCAGCGTACTGGATCATGCGTTTAACCATTTCGCCGCCGATCGAGCCAGCCTGCTTTGAGGTCAGGTCGCCATTGTAGCCCTGCTTGAGGTTTACGTTCAATGAAGATGCCACTTCGGTTTTGAACTGGTTGAGCGCAGCCTTAGCTTCGGGAACAACCGCTTTGTTGCTAGCCATTAAAGTTTCCTCCTTTCATGTTGCTGTGCTATTAATCTGTCCCGGTGCAAAAAATCTATGACTGGAATCTATTGTTATCCATATATGAAAATTATGGTTCCAAAAAACAATCATTTTTCATTCATGTATATAATTAGGATGCTTTGTTGGAGTGGACAAAATTCATCGAAAAACATTTTGAAATAATGGATAATGTTTCATTTTTTTGTATAACCGCGCAATCGATCGTTTGTTATCCTTAAATAGTTTTATTGCCCGGGAAATTAAGCGGAAAATCCAAGAAACGCTGCACTATTTGAACTTTTTGAACCAAATATTGTGCGGCAAAATGAGTGTTTGTTAATATTCATTACACAGTCTTGCCATGAATGCACTGTATACTCATGCATGGGTCGAGAGAAACGGCCACACAAAAAAACCAGGAGGTCATTTTTAATGATGAATAGAAAGTTTCGTATTATCTTTGCCGTTGCCAGCGCATTTGTGCTTGTATTTGCCCTGAGCGTTCCGGCGCTTGCCGCATCAAACAATCAAGCAAGCTCCGGCACAAATTTCATTAACATGCTGCTTGCGCAGAACAAAAATTGCTCAACATCATCCTCCAACAGCAATTGTCCGCCCTCAACAAATGTAAACAGCGGCTCGCTGCAAAGCTTTGTGGATAGCGGAGTGCTCTGCGAACAAAACGCGAATATGCTTTCACAGCTGCTGGGCATTAAAAATGAGCAAACAAACGATTCTTCCATTAACTGCAACACACCCAACAATAGCTGCACCACGGTCGATTGTTCGGTAAGCGATTGCGACGGAACGGATTGCGAAACAAACAACTGCGATACGATCGATTGCCAAACAGTCGATTGCAATGGCTCTGAATGTGTAACTGGCGATTGCGCAACTAACGATTGCACAAATGCCGGGAACTCCTGCCCAAACGTACAGCTTCCGGGCAACACAAACTGCAACAGCAACACAAGCTCAAGCTGCAACAACAACACAAATCAGAGCAACAGCTTTTCAAAGCTGATGGAGCTCTTCCAGATGTTCTCCAAATAAGATATTAAAGGCCAAACAAAAAAATCCCCGGAAAATCCGGGGATTTTTGCTTATTTATGTTTCTATAATTGCAGCCAGCGACTTTAATGTATAGTCGATTTCTTCTTCTGTTGTGTCCACCCCAAAGCTAAAGCGCAGCGTGCCGAAATCGATGGTGCCGATTGTTTTGTGCGCCAACGGCGCACAATGCAACCCGCTACGCGTTTCGATTAAAAACTCATCAAAAAGCCTGCGGGCAAGCGCTCCGGCATCCATATCAGGCACATTGATGGAAACAACAGGCATCCAATTTTGTTCGTTATAGTTGCCATATATGGTTACGGGCAGTTTTTTTAAGCCATTAACAAATCGGGTGGTGATGCGTTGCTCATGCTCGCGTATCGCTTTAAATCCGGTTTTTTGAATAACTTGCGCCGCTGCTTTCAGACTTATTATTCCAATCAGGTTAGGTGTGCCCGGCTCGAGTTTGTCGGGCAGAAAATCCGGCATATCCAGCGAATGGGAAAAACTGCCTGTGCCGCCCGCTTTATAGGGCTGCAGCTCGCTTGCGATGCTCTTTCCTAAAGCAAGCCCGCCAATCCCCGCGACGCCGCGCAGCCCCTTGTGGCCAGTAAACGCTATTATGTCCGTGTTTTCGTTTAATGCGACGGGCATGTGCCCGGCTGTTTGGGCAGCGTCCAGCACGGTAAAAAGGCCGTGCTGCTTAGCTATTTTAAAGGCCTCTTCAACAGGCAGTATGTTGCCAAGCACATTGGATGCGTGTGTCATTATAAGTAAACGTGTGTTGGGGCGAATGGCGGCGGATATCGTTTCAGGGTCAAAAGTTCCATCCGGGTGATGGGGCAAAAAGGTGACTTCTATTTGCTTTTGTTTTTGCAAAAGGTAAAGCGGGCGCGCAACTGCATTGTGCTCAAGGCTTGTTGCCAGCACATGGCAGCCAGGCCTAACGAGTCCGTTTATGGCGATGTTCAGGCTGTCGGTAGCCCCTGAAGTAAAAACAACATTTGCCGGTTTGCTCGCGCCAAAAAGTTCAGCAAGAGCCACCCGGCTATCAAAAACCATTCGGGCGGTCGATAGCTCATTCCCGCCGCGCCCAACGCTTTGGTGGTGATTTTCGTTTATATATTCAGTAATTGCGTCAACCACTTCTTTTGGTTTTGTGCCGGAGGTTGCCGCATGGTTCATATTAACCAACATAAAAACTCCTTCAGGTTTATAATGTTATAGTACCATGAAGGAGTTTTTATGTAACTAGTGAAAATTATGCTAAAAACGAGTACCATGTTCCAAGGTTTTTTTCAACCGCGTTTTTAAAAAGCATCGAAGCCATCACATTATCCTGAATGGCCATACCAACCGTATCAAAAATCGTGATCTCCTGCGCGTTTTCCCTGCCCGGCTTTGTGCCCAGCAAAACCTCGCCGATTTCCGCATGGATATCCTCTTTGCTAATTATTCCATCGTCAAGCGCATGGTGGGTTTCGCCATTTTTTGCGCATATGTTAATGGAGTCGCAAACAACCTTTGCGCCGCTAAAAACATCGCTGAAAAGCTCCTGCTTATCAGGCATATCCGCGCCGATTGCCGCAATATGCGTGCCGGGCTTAACCCACTCGCGGCGAACAACAGGGCCTTGGCGGCCAATTGTGGCGGTTACGATAATGTCGGCCGAGCTTACGGACTCCTCAATGTCTGCCCCGCGCATTTTTAACCCTGTTTCTTCGGTCATTTCTTTTATGTATTGCTCGCGCTCATCTTCGTTTGCATTCCAAACGATAACCTCGCTTAGGTCGCGCACGCGGCAAATTGCGCGAAGCTGATGCCTTGCCTGATTGCCCGCGCCTATTACGCAGAGCTTTTTTGCATCGGGCCTTGAAAGATGCTTGACTGAAATCGCCCCCGCCGCCGCGGTGCGGCAGCCGGTGATCCATGTGCCATCCATCACACATTTAAGGAAGCTTGTGCTTGCCTCAAAAAGCATAACAGTGTTCATGCCGCGCGGCAGGCCAAGCTCCGGGTTTTTAGCGTACCCGCCGGAGGAAGCCTTGAGCGTCATGTAACCGCCGCCCATGTCCAGCCCGCCTTTAAAATCGACCCCAGCATGTGTGTTGGGCATTTCAATCGCCATAAAGTCAGGCTGCACAACAAGCCCCTTGTTAAAAGAACGGTAGCCATCTTCAACAGCGAGCAAAATTTTATCCCTGTCGATGAGGCTGTATACCTCACTTTTATTAAGCAATAATGTTTTCATTATTTTCTCCTGTTCCTATAAAATGCCGTCAACATGCTCTTTTTTATAAATCCTGGCGATCATGTCGATATCCCAGTTGCCGGATGTAAGCACGGTGCACACCTTTTCATTCGGGCGCACGCTCACATTGCCGCCCAAAAGCGCCGCAATGCCAACACATGCGGAAGGCTCCGCCACAAGCTTTGCATCGCTGCCAACGATTTTAACGGCTTCGCGAAGATCTTCTTCAGAAACGGCAACGATGTCGTCAACAAGCTTTTCGATGATGGGGTAGGGGTTTTCGCCCGGGCGTGTGCAGGTCAAGCCATCTGCAATTGTTGGCGTGGGCTCCACTGCAATGGGTTTTCCGGCCTTTCGGCTTGCGGCATAAGCGGCGCTTGCCGCGACCTGAACGCCAATCACACGGATGTTTGGGTTGGTTGCCTTAATTGCGGTGGATATTCCCGAAATCAGCCCGCCGCCGCCAATAGGCACAAGCACAGTTTCAACATCAGGTAAATCCTCTAAAATTTCGAGACCGATTGTTCCCTGCCCGGCCATAACGGTAAAATCCTCATAGGGGTGAACTATCGTATAATTATGCTCGGCAACCTCAGCGCGCACTTTTTTCCAGCGCTCGGCATATTTACGATCCCACAGTATAACTTCGGCGCCCATGGCGCGGGCGTTTTCGATTTTGAGTGGCGGGGTGTTCTCAGGCACAACAACAACCGCCTTGATCTCCAGCAGCTGCCCGGCATAGGCGCAAGCCTGCGCATGGTTGCCCGATGAGCTGGTGATAATGCCTCTTGCCTGCTCCTCTTTTGTCAGCGATAGTATTTTGCTCATTGCGCCCCTTAGCTTAAATGCACCCGTAACCTGGAGCATTTCAGGCTTGAGGTAAACCTCGCATTTTAGTTTTTTATCCATCAGATTTTCGCGCAGCAAGGGCGTGCGCCTGACATATGGCGCTATGCGTTTTGCCGCCGCTTTAACATCGTTTAATGTAACCCCGCTTTTTTCCATGGTGGCTCCTTCCTGGCTAAGTTTTTACTTATATATCTATTATAGTTGCGAATATCATTTGTAACAAATGTCGGTTTGGAGAGGAAAAGCTATAACGATTTGTTATAGCTTTAGCACGTTTTCGAGGCGATCCAGCAGCTCCTGGGATAGCACGGAGAGCGAGTGCTTTTTTTCCACAACATAACCCAATGTTAAGTACGCATCCTCACCATCGATGCGCAAGTTTTTAATGTCGTATTGCTGCAGCAAAGGATATGTCATGTTAATTCCCAATGAGGCAAGGTCGGTTCTGATTAAAAGGTCGGTTGCCAGGTGCTCGCTGTTTGTAAAAACAACATGGTTGAGGCTTTCGTAGCGAACGGTGCCGGCATTAACCTGTTTTAAGTGATGCTCAACGGAAAAAAAGTCGTTAAGGCTTCTTGTAAGGCGCAACGATACAAGCTCATCTATGGTGAGCGATTCCCTTTCATAAAGCGGGCTGTGCGGGCCTACATAAATGCAGGCCTCCCGTTTGCTAAGCTCAATAAACTCAAGCTTTTTGTGCGCGATTGTATGCTTAAACGCCTTGAGCTGCTTTTGCGAAACATAGAGTATTCCAAGCTCGGATATACCCTGCGCCACATGATCCGTGATTTCCTCAACAACACCCTGGTGATGCTCGATTGTGATTTCGGGGTGCTGTTGGTAAAGCTCCACAATCAGCCACGAAATAAGATTGCTTGAGAATGTTGAAACCTCCAGCTTGCGGTTTTCCGGTTCATGCCTGGAGTTTGAGATCAGCTTTGCGTTTGTCAGCACATTTTCGGCGTAATCATAAATGGATTTTCCGTATGGCGTTAGCCTTAGGCCCTTGCTTGTCCTGTCAAACAAGGGGGAGCCCAGCTCCTTTTCGAGCGATTGAATGACCTTGCTCACATTAGGCTGGCTTGTGTAAAGCCTTGTGGCCGCCTTGCTTAAGCTGCCATATTTACAAACTGCAATAAAAAATTCGAGCTGCTTAATTTCCATTTTTAGCTCACTCTCAGTCATTTTTTTCTGTGTTCAGTATACCTTTATGGCTTTTATTACTCAAGCAATTGGTGCGGGCGCTGTTAATAGCTGCTGTTTGTTTATCATATTAAAAAGGCCCCGCCCAAAAAGCAGGCGAGGCCAGGCACCAAACCATGCGAATATTGCTATTTTTTCTTTTTGCTGTTTTCGCGCGCCTTGCCAACAAACATCTGTATGGCGGCGAGGCCAATCATAGAGCCAATGAGTATCCAAGCCATGGCGCCGCCTGCGTTTTCGGTGGAATGATCCAAAACGCCACCATCATCATCGTGATCGGTATCAGTTTTAATCGGAATGGTGGATGTGAGCGAGAATGTCGCTCCTGCTTCAGCGCCAACAATTTGCCCGCTCGTGGCGCTTGCAACACCGCATGAAAGCACCAGCATAACGGCAAGGGACAAAACGATAAGCTTTTTTGTGTTTTTCACGGGACTGTCCTCCTCAAGATTGTTTATTTTTTAGTTTCAGTTCTTAGTCAATAGGGTGCGCCAAACATAAGGCGTTAGAATAATCGGGATATATTCTGATTATCTACGCTTCAGCGGGAAGTCATTTTGTTGTGGTAACCGCCTGCGCTGTTTTATTGAAATGCGAGAGTGTTTACAATCTCCGATAAAACCGCTTCGGCCAAATCCAGGCTTTGTTGGGTGATATATTCATCATTGCCGTGAATACCGGCAATGCCGTTATCTATTGAAAGTGGGAAAAATCCCAGCACGGGTATACCCGCGTTTCTAAAGTGCCGGTTGTCGCTGTAACCCGGCGTGATGATTGGCAGCAGCTGAGCATCCATGTGTTTTGTTAGCGCCCGCTGCAATGTGGGCAAAAACTTTATTGCACCATTTGTCTTTCCGCATTCAACGCTTTCTATAATGCGGCTTGGGTCGATTTCCAGCTTATAGTTATCTAAAAAGGGCAGCTTGTAGATTATTGTGTACTTATTGTCCCTTTCACATTGAACCGCATCAAACTCTTTTAGGGGAATGTGCCGCGCTTTTCCCGGCGCATGCTTTGAGTATTCCACCGTTTTTTCCGAGTAAAACCCTGCGCTTACGCCCTGCTGCATAAGCTCCTGGCGGCTTATTTTAGGCGGATCATATTCACCTTGAATTTTGATCCTGCCCCGCTCGCCGCACTGAACCGTGTAAAGAAGCGATGAGTTCTGGTAAACAGGGTAGCCGCCGCCTTCGCTTAGCACAAGCATAACATCATTAAGCAGCTGAGTGTTGTTGAGCGCCCATTTTGCGCCCCATTCACCGCCGCTTTCCTCATCCGAAGTGATAAGGAGCGTAATTCCGTGCTTTGGCACAATCTTGCTATTGGCAATTTGCGTGAGTAAGCTTAGCCACACCGCGCACAGGCTTTTGCAATCAAGCGCACCTCTGCCGAACATTTTGCCTTTCAAACACACAGCGCCTAATGGATCAACATGCCACAGCGTTTTATCAAAATCCGCGGTGTCCATGTGGGCGCACAAAACTATACTTTTGCCGCTTTTGCCCGGTATATGCGCAACTATGCTGGGCGCACACTTAACAGGGCAAACGATCTCATATCGAACGCCACACTCCGACAAAATGTCGGCCACAAATTCGATTGCCTTTTGAATTTCGGGGGAACCTTCCCGGGTATCCATTAAGAGCAAAGTCCGCAATAATGCCGGTGTGCTATTATTCATACGCCTGCCCCTTTTTTGTTTGTTCGAAGTGGGATGGCGTATGACCCGGCGAAAAACACCCGGGTGCCCCTAAACGGACAAAGCGCCAATATAAATGGCGCTTTGCCATTTGTGGAAAAAAAGAGATATCAGGAGTTTTAGCCGTGGTCATGGCCGCAGCCGCAGCCATCCCCATGAGCATGTTCTGCTTCTTCGTCCTCGTCCGATCCAAACAGATCGTCCATGTCTTCAACGCCATCAAGAATTCCATGTTTACCTTCGTGCATGTTGGTGCCTCCTAATTAAAATTTGCGGCATTTCCGCATCCGTCCCGCTGGGATGAAATATCGCATCCCCCCCGATGGGTCTTAAGATCGCATCCTCCCAGTGGGGTTATTCATAAACTCATTTTACACAACGAAAATACCGCTGTCAATACATATAAATTGCAAAAACATTTTGTTCTGTTTAGGCCCTTTGCGGTTTACAATATTCTGGCTATGTGTTACGGTTAATAAAAGCACGCAAGCAAAAAACACCAATCGGGAGGTTGACCATGGCGACACATCCGCACCACCATCATTCGGAAGTTGCAAAAAAAAATCTACTCAACCGCATGTCCAGAATTGTGGGTCATGCGTCTTCAGTTAAAACAATGATAGAGGACGATAGGGATTGCGCGGAGGTGCTTATTCAAATCGCCGCCGTTCGCGCCGCGCTTAATAATGTGGGCAAGCTGCTGCTGGATGATCATATCAAGCATTGTGTGGTTGAGGCCTCGCATAGCGATGAAGCTGAAAAGCAAAAGGTGCTCGATGAGCTCACTGATGCGATCGATAAATTTGTAAGGTAACAACCACAAAAATAGAATAGCTTTTAACGATATTTTGAGGCGCAAAAAAACTGCGCCTCGTTTTTTATTTTGGTAATCATATTGACAAAAGCGACATACGGTTTTATACTCAACCTATCCCCCGGATGGGGATAACCCGCTATGCACATGCGCGGCTTACACATCGTTCCATATTTATAAAAGGAGAAAGAATATGAGCTCAGAAAAATCCAGGAACCCAATGCTAAAGTTCAAGATTTTCATTTTCCCGGCAGTAATTTTGGTTTTGATTATTGCGGGCGCCCTTTTTGACTTTGTGTGGCCCGGCACATTGCCATTCCAGTTTTCAATCGTGCCATTGCTTGTTGCGGGCAGCTTTGTTATAAAATCCACACTTGAAGCCACAATTGAGCTAAAAAAGGTCACAGCGGGCATGCTCGTGGTTCTCGCGCTTATTGGCACCACTTATGTGGGCGAATATCTTTCGGGCGCAATTGTAGCGTTCATGATGATATTTGGCGAATTCCTCGAAGAGCTGACCATGGAAAAAACCAAAAACGCTGTGCGTGAGCTTGTTAAGCTTGTGCCCACCACATGCCGCAAGCTGGTTGATGGTGAATACAAGGTCGTGCCGATTAAGCAGCTTAGAAAGGGCGACATGGTTCAGGTTATTGCAGGGGAGCGCATCCCTGTGGATGGAGTGATCACAACCGGCCACGCTGCAATCAACGAAGCGTCAATCACGGGCGAATCGATGCCTGTTGATAAAACAACCGACGATCAGGTGTTTGTTGGTTCGCTTAACGAAAATGGCGTTATCGAAGTTAAAACGGAAAAGCTGGGCGGCGAAACGGTGCTTGGCAAAATCATTAAAACCGTTCACATGGCCCAGAACAATAAAGGTAACGCACAAAAGGCGGCCGATAAGTTTGCAAAATTCTTCCTGCCGGCGATATTGATCATCTGCGCTGTGGTATGGTTTATGTTCAACGATATTATGCGCGTTATGACAATTCTGGTTATCGCCTGCCCGTGTGCGCTGGTGCTCGCAACGCCGACTGCGGTCGTCGCAGCGGTGGGTAACGCCGCAAAGCGTGGCGTGCTCATAAAGGGTGGCGTTGCGATTGAAAACAGCGCCAAGGTCACAGCGATCTGCTTTGATAAAACAGGCACAATCACAAAAGGCGAACCCAAGGTTGTTGATTTTACGGTGTTTAAAGGTCAATCCGAAAAGGATGTTCTCTTTAGCGCAGCAACTGCCGAAAAGAACTCACAGCACCCCATTGCAAAAGCGGTGATGCTATATGTTAAGGAAAAGGGACTGTTTGATGTTGCCGATGTTCCCAATGCCGAGTTTGATATGCTCTTTGGCCGTGGTGTTGTTGTAAAACACGAGGGCGATACATTCGAAGTGTCAAACAGCAAGGTGCTGCCGGAGCTTTCAACAAAATCCACCGAGGCTGAGGAATACCTCAAAACCCAGGAAAATCTGGGCAGAACAACAATGGTTATCGTAAAGAATGGCGTTGCCATTGGCGGCGTTGCTGTTGCGGACGTTATCCGTGAGGGCGTTAAAAACACAATGAACGAGCTGCGCAACATTGGAATTAAGCGCATCATAATGCTGACGGGTGATAACGAAGCCACAGCAAAAGCGATCTGCGCGGAAGCAGGCATCACGGAATATCGTGCGAATATGCTGCCCGATGAAAAACTAGAGGAGATCAAAAAGCTCCAGGCCGCGGGCGAAAAGGTCGCCATGGTTGGCGATGGCGTAAACGATGCGCCTGCACTCGTGCTTGCCGATGTTGGCATCGCAATGGGCGCCGCGGGCACGGATGTTGCAATCGAGGCGGCGAGCATCGCCTTGATGTCCGATAATGTGAACATGCTGCCCACAAACTTTGCGCTGTGCAAGGCAACCTACAGCATTATCAGGCAAAACATAATAGTGTTTGCGTTCCTGGTTAACGTAATTGGTGTTGTGGTTTCCGGCATGGGTCTTTTGAACCCGATCATGGCGGCGGTTGTGCATAATGCTTCCTCCATATTCGTGGTGCTCAACTCCTCACGCCTGCTGGGCTACAAATATAAGAAGAGCACTCAGGCCGCGGTTCCGGCCGCTCCCACCCGTGTCAGCGCAAGCAGCGCAACATAAAATAAGAACGTACTTGAATCATAAAACAACAGCCGGTCGAATGACCGGCTGTTGTTTTATTAAAAGATAATATTTCACGACTATGCCTTTGGCAATGTGGACCCGCCATATGGCATTGCGAGCACTGTTGCGTTGGGGCCAAGCTTTTTGATCGCGGCATCAAACGCTTTCTGCGCGGTTTCAAACGGCGTGAGAAATATGCTCTTAACAAACCCGGGCTCCATTTCGCTCACGAGGTAAATGTCTGCGTTTTCAAGCACCATCGCAATGGCCGCCGCCTTGTGGCCGCCAAGCTCAAAATCGCGCTCAATGCGCTCAATCATCGAATGTGCGCTTGGCGATGCCGTCATCCATTTTTCAAAAACATCCTCGCCAAGGCCTTCCTTGCAGGAACCGATCAGCACGATCACTCCGCCTTTTTTAACGGCGTGCTTTGCATTATCGAGCGCTTTTTGCGTTTGATACAGGTTGAGATCCTTCGGCGCTCCACCCTGGGAAACAAGCACGATATCCGCTCTTTCATTAATTGACTTTTTATAGAGCGTATCGAGAAATTTGCAGCCCTCACGGTGGGCTAGCACACAATCACCCGCAACAGCACGTATGATTTCTTTTTTTTCATTTAAAACAACGTTGAGTATAAAATCGACGCCAACCATCTGCGCGGCCTCTTCGATATCCTCGCGCACGGGGTTTCCATCGAGTTTACCGGCGCAGGCATTTTGATCGACCATCCTGCTGTGGTTGTTCTGTATGGCTGCGCGGGTGGATACGCCCGGCATGATCGCCTTGCCGCCGCCGGAAAAACCGGCAAAATAGTGGTACTCAATGTTACCAAGGCAAATTCGCCTGTCCGCCTGCGCCACAAGACGCACAACATCCACAGGTGTGCCGCGTTTTGTTACACCCACGTGCACGGTGTCGTTAACATCACCATCAACGCAGGTGATTTCGTTCCACGCCCGCTCACCCGCGAGCTTTTTCATTTCGGCCTCGGTATGTTTGCGGTGAACGCCAAGCGCAAACACAAGCGTTATGTCTTTTTTATCTATGCCCGCTGCATACAATTCATCAAGCAGCGCAGGTATAACGGCATATGTTGGCATAGGCCTTGTGATATCGCTTGTGATAATCACAATCTTTTCACCGGGCTTAACA
>JAJDHH010000015.1 GCA_030266105.1 Eubacteriales bacterium OttesenSCG-928-K08 | reverse complement strand
CGGGGGTGAATATTTTCATGCTACATCAACGTTTACATTATGTTTCTTTCCTGTATGTAAGGTTTATTGTATAATAACTACATTGTAAAAAATATAGAGTACTGATTGTATCCAGGAGAATTGTTCATGATTTTTTTCCGCACACGTCCCCGGTTTTTAACATGCTTATGCCTTTTGCTGGCTGCGCTTTTGCTTTTACCCGCGTTTGTGGCAAGGGCAAACGAGCCAGATGCCGGCGCTGGATCTTCAGCGGCGGTTACATTTCTTTCGGGGCTATCCGAAGCCGAGACAGGGATATCCATGAACGATTATTCTCTTTCGAGCTTTGGTTCATTGCTTGATGATTGGTTTTACATAGTTAACGCCACATCTTCCTCGCCGGACAAAGAGGACGTGCAGTTTTTTATCGCCAAGGATTTAAGCGCTGTTTATTCCTTGCGCTCTGAGGGGGTAACGCTTGTTTATGGCTCCGCGCAGGAGATGATGGATTATGAATATACGATTGATACTGATGAGGGTCAGGTAAAAGAGACGGTGGTGCGCGCAATTTTGCCGGATGTGCAGATTGGCTCCCAAGCGCCTGTTACGGTAAGAGTACCCGCCAATCTTCCATACTCGATAACGGTTGAATCAAGCAATCTTGATGTCGCCTCAGTGGATGAAGATGGGCAGCTAATCATACATAAAGCCGGTGAGGCGCTTATAAGCGGAACAATAACGGTGAATAATGCCTCGAAGGATTATTCAGTGTTGCTGACGGTTGATGGGCCAATCATCAATATGGAAGTTCCTGATTCATTGTTTGTGGGCGAAGTGTATAACATTATTGCCGAGGTGGCGGGTGTTTCGGATTCGCCCGAGATTGTTTTTTCAACCGACGATAATGATGTTATCCGCATTGAGGGAACAAGAATTGTTGCGCTTAAAGCGGGCGAGGCCAGAATATATGCAGGCACGCAGGAGGATATCGGCGCGGAGGATATTGGGGCGGTTGTATTAGTCGTTAACCCCACTGTTTACGAAAGCAAACCTTCCTCATCCGTGCTGCTTATTATCCTTGCAATTGTTTTTGTTTTGCTTGCAGCGGTTATGTTTGTGTTGGTGCGGCGCTTAAAATCCTCACGCAAAGGTAAATAAAAACGTAAAGGCGGGAAAGCTCTTGCAGCAGCCGGGAGTTGTTGAAATAAATCTGCACGGGTATAATAAGGCGCAGGCGCAGGCCGCGATTGACGCGGCGCTTAAGCGGGCGGGCGCTTCTGTATACCGCATTCGTTTGATACATGGCTACCACCAGGGCACCGAGCTAAGGGATATGATACGCTCACGATACCGTAAGCACCCAAAGACAATCCGGCTGGAGCTGGGGTTAAACCAGGGGCAAACTGAGCTTGTGCTCAGAGAATTTTAATTGATGAGCGAGGACTTTTTAAGCTTGCTGAAGCTTGGACAAAAAATATACTGGCCATATGCTTTTGCCCGCAAACAAAGGGATTGACACTCACAACCATTGATGCTATGATGTTAGAGGCAATTTTGGTGTAGGGACCGGTGGAAGGACGCGAAGAAAAGAAGCGCCGGGTGCGGCGTTTTTGTTGCCTCAGCGCCTAAAAGGGCACAGCATGGCCACATGGCTGGCTCCCGTGAACAAAATACGCGTTGGGGTGTCGCCAAGCGGTAAGGCACCAGACTTTGACTCTGGTATTCGTAGGTTCAAATCCTGCCACCCCAGCCACGATGACCCGTTAGCTCAGACGGTAGAGCACCTGACTTTTAATCAGGGTGTCCGGGGTTCGAGTCCCCGACGGGTCACCATTTAAAACCCGCCTGAAACGTAAGCGTTTCAGGCGGGTTTTGCTTTTCAGTACACGCCCCAGTACACGCCGCGGCCTAAGGTCAAGTGCGTGAGGTTGTAAAATTTTTTGAACAAAAAAGAAGCAAACCTACGGTTGCCCCTTTTGATTTGGTGCGGGAAACAGGACTTTCCGCTTGCCTCCCGCTGCTTGCGCTTCGCGCCGTGCAGCTATGGTCGGCTGCGCTACCCGGGGCTTCGACCTTCATCTGCCACAGGCAGCGGTCTCGCCCTTCAAGTCCTTCGATTAAACACCAAATCAAAAGAAGCAAACCTACGGTTGCCCCTTTTGATTTGGTGCGGGAAACAGGACTTGAACCTGCATGAAATTGCTTTCACACGGACCTGAACCGTGCGCGTCTGCCAATTCCGCCATTCCCGCGAAAGTGGTGGATGGGGGTGGATTCGAACCACCGAAGTCTGTGACGGCAGATTTACAGTCTGCTCCCTTTGGCCGCTCGGGAACCCATCCACGCAATATGAAATTTTTAATGGAGCTGGTGATGGGACTCGAACCCGCAACCTGCTGATTACAAATCAGCTGCTCTGCCAATTGAGCTACACCAGCGTCAGTGGTGCCTCAGAGTGGACTTGAACCACCGACACAGGGATTTTCAGTCCCTTGCTCTACCAGCTGAGCTACCGAGGCAAAATGGCGACCCGGAAGGGGCTCGAACCCTCGACCTCCAGCGTGACAGGCTGGCATTCTAACCAGCTGAACTACCGGGCCGCGAAAGTGTAGGTGGTGGGCCTTCAGGGACTCGAACCCCGGACCGATCGGTTATGAGCCGACTGCTCTAACCAACTGAGCTAAAGGCCCACGTCGCAAAAGAAATTGGTGACCCCTAGGAGAATCGAACTCCTGTTACCGCCGTGAAAGGGCGGTGTCTTAACCGCTTGACCAAGGGGCCGAAATGGTCGGGGTGAAGGGATTTGAACCCCCGGCCCCATGCTCCCAAAGCACGTGCGCTACCGGACTGCGCTACACCCCGCTGCCGATATCAACCGCTTAGCGACGCTTAATAATATACAGCATGGCCACGAAAATGTCAACTAAGAATTTGCGCCGTCTTTTCTAAAAAGGTATTGATTTTGTTAATGCTGCGGCCTTGGGTTTATTATCGATTTTTTTGCGCTTCTTGTTATTGCGCCTTGATTCTGCTATACTGTGCAAGTTGAAGCGACACTTGTATATACGGAGAAACCTGATGCAAACATTTCACGCAGGCAGCTTTGAGGCGATTATTATCGGCGCGGGCCATGCGGGCTGCGAAGCCGCGCTGGCGCTTGCCCGGATGGGCAAAAAAACGCTGCTTGTCACTTTAAATATGGATAGCATTGCGCTGATGCCCTGCAACCCCGCCATTGGGGGGACAAGCAAGGGTCACCTTGTGCGCGAGCTGGACGCTATGGGCGGCGAAATGGGCCTTTGTGCGGACGATACGCTCATTCAAATGCGCATGCTTAACCTTGGCAAGGGCCCTGCAGTGCATAGCCTGCGCGCGCAGATGGATAAGCGCCGCTATCATGAGCGAATGAAGCGCACGCTTGAGGCGCAGCCAAACCTCACATTAACTCAGGGCGAATGCGAGCGCATAATAACGGCAAATGGTTGTGTCAGCGGAATTGTTACCCAGGCGGGCGCACAATATGATTGCCGGGCGCTCATTATATGCACGGGCGTTTATCTTAAAAGCCGCATACTCATTGGTGAATGGCAGCAGCAGAGCGGCCCCGCGGGCCTTATGCGCGCCGAGGGCTTAACGCAAGCGCTCATTGAGCTTGGCTTTAATATCCGCCGCTTTAAAACAGGCACGCCGGCGAGGGTTAACGGGCATTCGCTGGATTATTCCAAAATGCAGGTTCAGCATGGCGATGAGCCCATGCCCGCGTTTTCGTTCCTCACCCCGCAGCGTGAGTTTGCTCAAACGCCATGCCACCTAACATACACAAACGAGCATACGCACGATATTATTCGCGCCAACCTGCACCGCTCCCCAATGTATTCAGGTGTGATAAAGGGCACCGGTGCGCGTTATTGTCCTTCCATTGAGGATAAGGTTGTGCGCTTTGCAGATAAGGATCGGCATCAGATATTTGTTGAGCCCGAGGGCCGCTCCACAAACGAAATGTATGTGCAGGGGATGAGCTCAAGCCTGCCTGCCGATGTGCAGTTAAAAATGCTGCGCACAATCCCCGGCCTGGAAAAATGTGAAGTGACCCGCCCGGGTTACGCCATTGAATACGATTGTATAGACCCTACGGCACTTAACGCGCAGTTAAGGGCAAAGCAGATGGACGGGCTGTACTTTGCGGGGCAGGTGAATGGCACTTCCGGTTATGAGGAAGCCGCCACGCAGGGGTTATATGCTGCAATAAACGCAGCGCTGTGGCTAAACGGCGAGCCGCCATTGACGCTTGGCCGAGCCGATGCGTACATTGGCGTTATGGTGGATGATTTAACCACCAAGGGCGTTGATGAGCCTTACCGCATGATGACCTCGCGCGCTGAATACAGGCTGCTCCTGCGGCAGGATAACGCGGATATGCGGCTAACTGAGCTGGCGCGGCGCACAGGACTTATTAGCGAGAAACGTTATGCCAGCCTGAAGCATAAGCAGGAGGGCATGGCTAATGCAATGGAAAAGCTTTCCCGTACAGTTTCGCCGGATGAACGCCTGCAGGCATTCCTGGCCCAAAAGGGCGAGCCGCCTGCGCGCACGGGCATAAAGCTTATTGATATACTAAAGCGCAGCGGCATCAGCTACACGGATCTTTTAGCGCTCTATCCGCAGGCGCTTACGCCGCTCTCGCCCGATGTGGAGGAGCAGGTGGATATATTCGCGCGTTACGATGGTTACATTCAAAAGCAGCGCGAGCAGGTTCGCCGCATGCAGTCGCTTGAGGATGCGGCCCTGCCGGTGGATGTTGACTATATGGAAATTACCGGCCTTCGCATCGAGGCGCGACAAAAGCTCAACAGCCGAAAGCCGCATTCAATTGGCCAGGCCTCGCGCGTGCCGGGCGTTTCCCCGGCGGATGTCGCGGTGCTGCTCGTTTGGAAAAAGGCGCGGGAAAGGCAGGCTACATAAATGCTTGAGCTTTTGCAGCAGCATCTTCCAAAGCTAAGCGGGGCGCAGCATGCTCAGCTTGCCCGCTATTATGAGCTTTTGATCGAGGGCAACAAAAAAATGAACCTCACCGCCATAACCGAAAAGCATGAGGTTGTTGAAAAACATTTTGTAGATTCGCTGCTTGCCATAGATCATATTCCACAGGGTGCGCGCTGCATAGATGTTGGCACGGGCGCGGGGTTTCCGGGCATACCGCTTTTGATAGCAAGGCCGGATATTAGCCTTACGCTGCTGGATAGCCTCAATAAGCGCGTAAGCTTCCTTCGTGAAACAGTAGCGGCGCTTGGGCTTAGCGCGGATTGCCTGCACGCAAGGGCGGAGGACGCGGGGCAAAACCCATGCTGCCGTTCGCAGTTTGATATAGCGCTATCGCGCGCGGTGGCGTCGCTGCCTGTGCTGCTTGAGTTGTGCGTGCCCTTTCTTAAGGTGGGGGGCAGCGCAATTTGCTACAAAGGGAAGTCCGCGCATGAAGAAGCCGAAAACGCAAATGCCGCCGCGGCAAAGCTAAACTGCGGGCTGGATGTTGTTTTGCTGGGCACGACATATGGCGAGCGTGCGCTGGTGCTGGCAAAGAAGCTTTCCGATACCCCGGCAAAATACCCGCGCAGGGCGGGTGAGCCCGCAAAAAAACCGCTTTAATTCTCTTTTTTTGTCGGATAAGGACTATTTTTGCCGGTGGGGCAGGGAAGCGCCAAATTATGCAGAATGAGTTAAACAGGAGGAGATTTGGATGGCTGCATTTGATTTTTTAAAGGACAAGCGCGAGCTGAATTTTTTGGAGAACCAGCCGGACACATCGCCTAACCCCGAAGCGGATGATAAACGCCAGCTTGTGTTTTTGCCAATAGACGAAATCCACCCAAACCCCAACCAGCCGCGCAAAACATTTGATGATGGCACGCTGGAGGAATTGGCGGATTCAATCGAGCAGGTGGGGCTTATTCAGCCGCTTGTTGTGAGAAAGACAACTCAGGGCTATGAGCTTGTGGCGGGCGAGCGGCGGCTGCGCGCGTGCAAAATTTTAGGCATGGTTGAGGTTTCCTGCATACTGGAGGAGAACATGGTTGACCAGGAAAGCGCCGTGATTGCGCTAATTGAAAACCTGCAGCGCGAAAACCTCCATTATCTTGAGGAAGCACAATGCTATGCACAGCTGATTGAGGCCTATCACCTTACGCAGGAGGAGCTTGCGCAGCGCCTTGGCAAGAGCCAATCCTCAGTTGCAAACAAGCTTCGGGTGCTTAGGCTGCCGGATACGGTCAAGTCCGCCATGGTGGATGCACGTATGACAGAACGCCATGCGCGTACCCTGCTAAAGCTCAGGGATGAGCAGACGCAAATACAGGTGATCGACCGCGTTCGAAACAAATCGCTCTCCGTTAAGGAAACGGAGCGGCTCGTTGAAAAAACGCTCAACCGTTTATACGATGAAAAAACGGATGGAGCAAAACCACGCCCAAAAATATTGCGCTATCTTCGTGATTACAGGCTCTTTGTAAACTCAGTTAACACCGCTGCGGATCAGCTTAGGGATATGGGCATGAATGTTGATGTTGAGCAGACCGATCATCCAAATGGGATCGATCTGTTTATCCGGGTCAGGCGCAAGGAGGATGGAGAATAGCAACGGCATAAAATTCTGAACAAATAAAAAAAGCGGCAAAGCCGCTTTTTTTATTTTGCTAGTTTGTAAACCTCATTGGGTTGAACTTTACGCCGGGGCCCATTGTTGTGGCAAGCACAACGGATTTTAAGTATGTGCCCTTTGCAGCGGCGGGTTTTGCTTTGATGATTGCATCCATAAGCGTGCGCAGGTTTTCTTCGAGCTTATCAGGGCCAAATGAAACCTTGCCAACCGGGCAGTGCACGATGTTTGTTTTATCCAAGCGGTATTCAACCTTACCGGCCTTAATGTCGGCAACAGCGCGCGCAACATCCATTGTGACGGTGCCGCTCTTGGGGTTAGGCATGAGCCCCTTGGGGCCAAGCACGCGGCCGATGCGGCCAACAAGGCCCATCATGTCGGGTGTGGCGACGCAAACGTCAAACTCGAACCAGTTTTCAGTCTGGATTTTTTTGACCAGATCCTCATCGCCCACATAGTCGGCTCCGGCGTCGAGCGCTTCACGCGCTTTGTCGGCCTTTGCAAAAACCAGCACGCGAACCTTTTTGCCTGTGCCGTGCGGCAGCACAACAGCGCCACGAACCTGCTGATCCGCGTGGCGGGAGTCTACGCCCAAACGAACGTGAACCTCGACTGATTCGTCGAACTTGGCTTTTGCTGTTTGCAGCACGAGCTCAAGCCCTTCGCGGGTGTCGTAGAGGTTGGTCTTTTCATATAGCTTTACGCTATCCTGATATTTTTTACCATGCTTCATAACGTTCCCCTCCCTTAGCCTTCGACCGTAACGCCCATGCTGCGCGCTGTGCCTGCAACCATGCTCATGGCCGCTTCAACGCTTGCAGCATTAAGGTCGGGCATTTTAAGTTCTGCGATTTCGCGAACCTGCGCGGCTGTGATTTTTGCAACCTTTGTTTTGTTGGGTATGCCCGAGCCGCTCTCGATGCCGCAGGCTTTTTTGATAAGCACCGCAGCCGGAGGAGTTTTTGTGATGAAAGTGAAGGTACGGTCCGCATACACGGTGATAACCACCGGTATGATCAGGCCAACCTGCTTATTTGTGCGCTCGTTAAATTCCTTACAAAAGCCCATTATGTTTACGCCATGCTGGCCAAGCGCCGGGCCAACAGGTGGTGCCGGTGTTGCTTTGCCGGCGGGGATTTGAAGCTTCACATAGCCTGTGATCTTCTTTGCCATTGCTGTTTCCTCCTACATAAAATATTGGTAGTTTGTGGTCAGCGGGGTGCCGCCCCCTCCCACTTATCTCATCGGGAAAACCCGGATGATTCGATTGAACTTTTTGCTAGAGTTTTTGCACCTGCACAAAATCCAGCTCAACTGGTGTATCCCTGCCAAACATTGATACTGTGAGCTTGACTTTCTGGCGCTCAATATCCAGCGCTTCGACTTTGCCGATGAATTTTTCAAGCGGCCCGGAAACAACGCGCACATGCTCGCCCACCTCGATGTTAAGCACGATCGGGATGCGCTCGACACCCATTGCCGTCACTTCCTCGTCCGTTAGCGGGATGGGCTTTGAGCCTGGGCCAACAAAGCCGGTCACGCCGCGGGTGTTGCGCACAACATACCAGGTTTTATCGGTCATTATCATTTTGACCATAACATAACCAGGGTACACTTTGCGCTGTGTAACCTTCTTTTTTCCGTTTTTGCCGATCTCGATAGTTTCCTCGGTGGGGTATTTCACCTCGATAACCTGCTCTTGCAGGCCCATGTTTTCCACCGATTTTTCAAGATCCTCTTTGACCTTGTTTTCGTAGCCGGAATAGGTGTGTACCACATACCATTTTGCTTCTTCGCTCATGTTGCTCCGGCCTCCTTTCTCAAGCGCATGCTCATGCGCCGCCGATGCTGGCGATCAATATCATGCCCTGTTGGAAAACAAAATCCAGCAAGCCGATAATAATGGCCATGCCGATTACAAACGCAAAAACCGCCCCTGTGTGGGAAACAAGCTCCTGCCTTGTCGGCCATGTCACTTTTTTAAGCTCCGCAATAACTTCCCTGATGTATTTTATGGGATGAAAACGGCTTGCCTTTTTTTTCTTTTCCGGCTTTTTGTCGGTCTTGACTTCGTCTTTTGCCACTGTTTTTCCCCCTTGCTTAATAAGCTGCGCTGTTTTTGCGCTTGTTACTTTGTTTCCTTGTGTGCGGTGTGCTTGCGGCAGAAGCGGCAATATTTGTTGAACTCCAGCCGGTCGGGGTCGTTCTTTTTGTTTTTGAACGTATTGTAGTTCCGCTGCTTGCATTCGCCGCAAGATAGTGTGATTTTGACGCGCATAATTGCTTTCCTCCCTGAATATCCAAACGGCTTTGCCGCTTTAATTTGGCGGCCCTTACCGCAAGTTTTTTAGTTAGTGGCCAAGCGGCTGGCGTGGGGCGCCGGAACAATTCCGCTCATCAAAATAAAGCCCCTTTCGGGGTGACCTTTATCAATCTACCATAAACATAGGCCTAAGTCAATGCTATTTTAGGGGTTTTTTTGAGTGTCACCCTGGTGTTTACTGTCGAATTATGGGGCGGCATTGTTTACGCTTGCGCCAAAAAGTCTGCCGATTTAGCTTCGGCTTAATCCTCCACGGTTTCTTCACCAAAAAACTCTTTTAAGTATTCATCTTCATCCTTTAGCACAATATCCGCGATTTGGATTTTGCGCTCCTGTGCGTCATCCTCAAGGCAGGCGCAGCAATTGTCGCAGATTTTATCCGGGTTGAGGTCGCAACGGTCGCATTCCATACATTGTGTGCAGGTTTTTGTGTCATCCAAAACGCATTGGCGCATACGGGGTATTTTCCTTTCCTATTATTATAATTAATAATTATGCAAACAAATTTTGCGGACGAACAAACGTGTGGTACAATATAAAAAAGCTAATGCCGGGAGGGTCGTTATGAAAAAGCTCAACAATCCGCCACAGGAAATCTACGATTTTATCGTATCATTCATTGAAGATAACAGCATCCCGCCCACCGTTCGTGAAATCTGCGCTGCGGTTGGTTTAGCATCCACCTCAACCGTGCATGCGCACCTTAAAACCCTGGAAAAAAGGGGAATGATCCAGCGCGATCCTGCCAAGCAACGCTCAATTGTTCTCACCGCTGCCCAAAACTCAGGCAGCCTCACGGTTCCCGTGGTGGGCAATGTTGCGGCGGGCCTGCCCATACTTGCGCTGGAAAACATTGAGGAGGAGTTTGCCATTCCCTCACAATGGCTGCACGGCGCAAAAAAAGGCGAGGTTTTTATTTTGACCGTTGAGGGCAGCAGCATGATCGACATTGGCATGTTTAATGGCGATTACATAATCGTGCACAACGGCCTCCAGGTTAACAATGGGGATATCGTTGTTGCCCGCATATATGGCGAGCGCGCCACGGTTAAGCGTTTCTATGAGGAGCGCGATCAACAGCGCGTGCGCCTCCAGCCCGAAAATGAAACGATGCAGCCAATATACGTCGCTTATAACGATATTGAAATCGTCGGCAAGGTAATCGGCCTTGTTCGCAGTTATTAGCTAATCCCGCGCATTAGTGAATCCAGCGTAAGCATAACGGCAATGCGCCCGTGTGAATATGTGAGCGCACCCTGAATGTAGGCGGTGTATGGCTCGCGTATAGGCGCATCGGCGCTCAACTCAATGGAAGCGCCCTGAATAAAGGTGCCTGCAGCCATTATAACAGGGTGGCTGTAGCCCGGCATATCCCATGGTTCGGGAACAACAAAGCTGTCCACAGGGGCGGCTTTTTGTATGCTTTTAACAAAGCTAATCAGCGATTGGGCATCGTTTAAGCGCAGCGCCTGTATTATATCAAAGCGCTCTGCATCGCTGCGCGGCAGTGTGAGCATGCCGCGGTTTTCCAGCACGCGCGCAAAAAGCGCTGCCGTTTTGAGGCTTTGGCAGGTGACATGCGGCGCAAGAAACAAGCCCTGGAAAAAAGGAAGATAGCCCGCCGCATAGGAGCCAACCTCGCCCCCCATTCCCGGCACGGTTAGCCTGTGCGCAATGCGCTCCACCGCAGCTTCATTGCCAGCGATGTATCCGCCTGTGGGCGCAAGCCCGCCGCCGGGGTTTTTGATGAGTGAACCCGCGATAATATCCGCGCCGATTGCGGTCGGCTCCATTGTTTGCGTAAACTCGCCATAACAATTATCCACCACAATAAAAACATCCGGCCTTAAATCATGAACCTTTGCAAAAACGCTTTCGAATTCCGCGAGCGAGATTGCTTCGCGCCAGGCATAACCGCGCGAACGCTGCGCATAAACAACCTTCACGGAAGAGTCCTTCAATGCCTCGCAAACCGCCTCCGTATCGATTTTATCGTTTTTAAGCTCCAGCTGCTTGTATTCGATTTTGAACTCGCTCAACGCGCCAAAGCTGGAATTTGCAGGCGCAGTAATCGCCTCGTCGAGTGTGTCGTAAGGCTTTCCTGTAATGCAAAGCAGCGTTTCATTAGGCCGCAAAAGGCCGGATAGCGCAAGGTACAGCGCATGCGTACCGTTAACAATCTGCGGGCGCACAAGCGCGCTTTTAGCATCCATGGCCCTTGCAAAAGCTCGGTCAAAAGCGTCTCGCCCAACATCGTCGTAACCATAACCCGTTGTGCCTGCAAAGTGGCGCTGCGCAATGTTTTCCTCCTGAAGGGCGTTTAGCACCTTCCACTGGTTTTTTGCTTCGATTTCTTCGAATCTTAAAAACACAGGCGCGAGCTCGCGCTCTGCCTGCAGCACGGCCTCTTTTGTTGCCTGCAAAACTGGTATTTGGGAAAAACCATCACGCTTCATTTTTGTTTTCCTCCTGCTCACGCCCGAGCATTACAGGTTTACACATTGTAATGGAAGAAACGGCGTGCTTATAAAGCATCATCTGCTTTTTCTCATTCGTCAAAATGACAAGCACAAAATTGTCAAACGCCTGCATTTGAACATCGTTGAGCTGATAACCATTTGTCAGGTGGATTGTGAATGGCGCGCCGCTGCGGCGCAAATGGTTCAAAATCCGGTCCTGCGGGTTGAAGGTTTCTTTGTTCATTTTAGCTTTCACTTTCCGGCATACTGTCATACGCCTTGAGCATTTGTTCCGCCATAATTTTGACTGATGGATACTGCGTTTTGTCGAACCACAATATGTTCGGGTCGCGCTTAAACCATGTGGTCTGGCGCTTTGCGTATCTTCTTGTTTCCTGCTTAATCCGCTCGATCGCCTCTTCCAGCGAGCATTCGCCATTAAAATGGGAAAAAAGCTGTCTGTAACCAAGCGCCTGCATCGCGGGCAGCGTTAAAGCATAGCCCATGTCGAATATTGCCCGGGCTTCTTCCAGAAGCCCCGCCTCCAGCATAATATCAACGCGTTTGTTGATGCGCTCATATAACAGCTCGCGCGGCATCGTAATGCCAAAAAGCTTTATTCCGCTTGTGGGGGAAAGCGCGCTTGCAGGCTCGCCATAGGCCGAGGGCAGCTGGCCTGATGCCTCAAATATTTCAAGCGCCCGTATTATTCGTTTCGTGTCGTTTGGGTGTATTTTTGCCGCACGCGCCGGGTCAATTTCGGTTAAGCGCTCATGCAGGCAGCCGGGTCGTTTGAACTCCTGCCCGCTAAGCCTTGCGCGAAGCTCGGGGTTGCCGGGCACACCGGCAAGCTCCATGGGGTTGGTCAGCGCCTGAATGTAAAAGCCCGTTCCTCCTGCAACAAGCGGCAAGCTGTTTTGCCTGCGTATGTTTTCAATGCAGGCATTCGCCATTTGTTGATATTGCGAAACGCTAAAATCCGGGCAATCGATCTCAACCACATCCAGCATGTGGTGCGCTATGCCCGCGCGCTCCTCCATTGTAGGTTTAGCCGAGCCAATATCCAGCCCCCGATAAACCTGAATGGAGTCCGCACTAACGATTCGCGCACCCAAGGCTTTGGCCAGCAAAATGGAAGCTTCAGTTTTTCCGGAGGCCGTGGGCCCCAATAGCACAAGCACGCGAGTCCTCCCTAAACTATTCTTTTAAAGAGCTTTTCAAGCTCCTTACGATCCATTTTTATAAGCACGGGCCGCCCGTGCGGGCAGGTGAGCGGGGCGCCGGATGCGTTAAAATACTCAAGCAAATCGGCGATTTCCTGCTCGCTTATGATGTCGCCCGCCTTAATGGCATGCTTGCAGGCGGATTGCACGATTGCCTCGCGCCGATATTGTTTTTCGGCGGAGCATGCTTGCTTATCCATCAGGTCCAGGACATCGCGCAAAAGGTTTTGCACGCTGCTTTTTGCAAGCAGCAGAGGAACCGCAAAAATGCGCAGCGCGTTTTTATCCAGCGGCACAGCGTCAAAACCCAGCGCGTTAAGCTCGGCTAAATATTCAAGCGCGTTTGCATACTCGGTTGGCGTTAGCTGCATGGTTTCGGGCACAAGCAGCGCCTGTGAGGCGGGCTGATAATCCTCCGCCATCATCGTTTCGTAAAGCCGCCGCTCATGCGCGGCGTGCTGATCGATCACAAAAAGGTTTTCCTTTTGCTGCACAAACCAGTAAACGCCAAATGCCTGGCCGATTATCGTTATGGGTGAAGCACCAAAATCCGTTTGAATTTGTTCGGGTATTTTTTTAATCTCAGGCCCGGTTTCCTGTTTTGTGCGCGTGGGTTCAGGCAAAATTGGCACGGCCTGAACAGGCGCGAGCGGCGGCACATGAAAATGCGGGATAGTGCCAGGGTACGCCTGCTCTTTTACAGGAACATTATCGCTGAGTGTTGGATCATAAAATGTCGGGCGTTCGGACGATAAGTTTTCAGCCTGCAACTTTGGCAGCGTGGATTTTAAAAGCGGCTGCTGTTGAGCTTGCGCTGCTTTTGAAGCCGCAGGTGGGGTGGGGGAGTGCGCCTCATTTTGCGGCCAGGACATTTTAGGAATGCTCACACCACCAAGCGCGCGCGAGCAAGCGATTGTCATCGCTTGAAACACGCGGCCTTCCTGCGCAAAACGAACCTCCATTTTTGTGGGATGAACGTTTACATCAAGCTCGGCGTTTGAGATGGTCAGCATCAAAATCGCAAAAGGGAAACGTTTGCTCATAAGGTGTTGCTCATATGCGCGCGAGAGCGCAACCGACAGCGCAGGGGATTGAATATAGCGCCCGTTTACAAAAAAAGATTGCTGTGTGCGGTTTGGCCGCGCAAGCTCAACCGCGCCCACATAACCTTCGATCTTCAGGTATCCATCGTCAAAGTCGGCCTTTTTAAGATGCGGCAAAACATCCTTGCCATAAACGCTGTATATCGCGTTTTTAAGCTTACCATCGCCCGTGCTCCGGTATACGGTTTTAGCATTGTTGCTGTAGTGGAAGCAGATATCCGGCCGCGCCAATATCATGCGCAAAATGTAATCCCCAATGTGCGCGGCCTCTGTGCGTTCGCTTTTAAGGAATTTTCTGCGCGCGGGCACATTATAAAACAGGTTGTTGACAGTAAGCGTTGAGCCCTTTGTGCAGCTAACCGGCTCTAAAACGGTGCGCTCGCCACCTTCAATGCGGATGCGCATGCCAAGCGCTTCGTTTTCGCGGCGGCTTTTAAGCTCCACCTGCGAAACAGCCGCAATCGAAGCAAGCGCCTCGCCCCGAAACCCGAGGGTGTTGATGTTAAAAAGATCATCCTGGCTGGAAATTTTGCTTGTCGCATGCCGCTCAAAGGCAAGCTCACATTCTTCGGGGGGAATGCCCGCCCCGTTATCAGCAACCAAAATGCTGCTTAACCCGCCGTTTTCGATTTCGATCGTAATGCTTGTGGCCCCCGCGTCGATCGCGTTTTCAACAAGCTCCTTAACAACCGAAGCGGGGCGTTCGACAACCTCGCCTGCGGCAATCTGGTTTGCGATATGCGGGTTAAGCTTTTTAATATTTGTCATGCTCTACTCCAGGTTTTTTTGGATGCGCTTTGCCTCCTGATGCAGCTCGTTTAGCTGATTGAGCGCGTCAAGCGGTGTAAGAGAATCAACATCCATAAGCGCAAGCGCTTTAATCAAAGTATCTTTTTGTGCGCCGCTCAGCAGCGAAAGCTGCTGCTGTGGTTCTTCATAATTCGTCTTTTTGCTTGTCGCGCGGTTTATATCCGCGCTTTCAAGCTGCCGCAAAATCTCCCGGGCGCGTTTGATAACCTCATCCGGCAGGCCTGCAAGCCGGGCAACCTGTATGCCAAAGCTTTTGTCCGCCCCGCCGCGCAAAACCTTACGCAGGAAGAGAATATCCTCGCCCGCTTCTTTAACTGCGGTGCGGTAATTGCGCACGCCTTCAAGCTTGCCCTCAAGCTCTGTCAGCTCGTGATAATGTGTCGCAAAGAGCGTTTTTGCCCTGCACCTTTTAGTTTGCGCAATGTGCTCAAGCACAGCCCAGGCGATGCTCAGCCCATCAAAAGTGCTTGTGCCGCGGCCGATTTCATCGAGCAAAAGCAGGCTTTTGGGCGTGGCGTTGTGGAGAATATTCGCCATTTCGCTCATTTCAACCATAAATGTGCTTTGCCCGGCAGCAAGATCATCCGATGCGCCAACGCGGGTAAATATCCTGTCCACAATGCAGATGCTGGCTTCATCCGCAGGCACAAAGGAACCGATGTGCGCAAGCAGCACAATAAGCGCAACCTGCCGCATATATGTGCTTTTGCCCGCCATATTTGGGCCGGTGAGTATAATCAGCCGGTTTTCATGCTGATCGAGGCTTGCGTTGTTGGGGATAAAACCATCTTTAACATAACGCTCCACAACGGGGTGGCGGCCGTTTACGATTGAAATTTCACCATCATCAGCTATGCCTGGGCGGCAATAGTTATGGTCCGATGCTACCTGGGCGAGCGCTTGCACAGCGTCCAGCTGCGCAATCAAAGCTGCCGTGTGCTGCAGGCGGGGGATTACCCCAAGCAGCTTTTCGCGTATTTGAGTAAAAAGTGTGTACTCAAGCGTTGCCAGCCTATCCTTTGCACCAAGTATTTTATCCTCAATTTCCTTTAGCTCGGGCGTAATGTAACGCTCGGCGTTTGCAAGCGTTTGTTTGCGATGATAATGATAAGGCACAAGGCTTTGGTAGGATTTTGTGACCTCGATGTAATAGCCAAAAACCTTATTAAAGCCAATTTTTAAGTTTTTAATCCCCGTTGCCTCGCGCTCTTTTGCCTCCATGCTAACGAGCCAGCTGCGCCCATGCTCGGATATGTTGTTGAGCTCGTCCACCTGCTCGTTATAACCGGCCTTGATTACGCCGCCCTCCTTAACGCTTAGCGGCGGCTCATCAACGATGGCGCTTTGTAAAAGTGACAGTATATCCTCCAGCGGGTCGATGCTTTCACCGGTGCTTTTAAGAAGCTGCGCCTCACAAAGCAATGTATGCTCAATTAGCGTTGGCAGGCGCAAAAGTGATGTTTTAAGCGCCACACAATCGCGCGCGTTAATGGTGTTGTAGGCGATGCGGCTGCAAAGGCGCTCGATATCGTAAATTTCGCCAAGCGCTTCGCGCAGCACACCTCTTTGTATGAGGTTTTCCTTGAGCTCGCCAACAGCAGCAAGGCGGAATTCAATCTCCCCCCTGTTTTGCAGCGGCTGCTCAAGCCAGGCGCGGATAAGGCGGCTGCCCATGGCTGTTTTTGTTTTATCAAGCAGGTGTAAAAGTGTGCTTTTTTTGCTGCCGCCATAATGCAGCGGTTTTGTGAGCTCAAGATTTCTTCTGGTGGAGGAATCGAGCACCATAAAATCAGATTTTTGGATAACCTGAATGGAGCGTATGTGCTCCATCGCGTTTTTTTGCGTTTGTGAAAGGTAGGCTAAAAGCGCACCCGCAGCGCAAATGCCGTGGCGCAGCTGTGCGCAACCAAAGCCGTCAAGGCTGGCAGTTTGAAAATGTGAAAGCAGGCGCTCACGGGCGTTTTTTTCCTCGTATGCCCAGCCTGCATAGTTTTGCATATAGTAAGATGAAGAAAGCCTGCGGATTAACCCCGCCTGCAAAAACAGAGAATCGTTAGCCAAAATTTCAGAAGGTTGAATGCGCGCCAGCTCATCGATGAGCTGGGTCTGGTAGCTTTCGCCGTTTAGCTCGCCTAAATAAAAGCAGCCAGTTGAAACATCCGCATAAGCGTAACCCACGCTGTTATTATCAAAAAACAAAGAAACGAGGAAGTTGTTTTTGCTTTCATCGAGCATTGTTTCCTCGATTATTGTGCCGGGGGTAATCACACGCACAACATCTCGCTCAACAAGCCCCTTTGATAGTGCGGGATCGCTCATTTGCTCACAAATGGCAACCTTAAAGCCCTTTTCAATCAGCCTGCTGATGTAACCCTCAACCGAGTGGTAGGGCACGCCGCACATGGGCGCGCGCTCCTCAAGCCCGCAATCGCGGCCGGTCAGCACAATTTCAAGCTCTTTTGAGGCGGTTATTGCATCCTCAAAAAACATCTCGTAAAAATCGCCCAGCCGAAAAAAAAGGAGACAATCCTTATATTGTTCTTTTAAATCCAAATACTGCCGCATTAAAGGCGTCAGGCTGCCCGGCATAGGATGTTCCCCCGTTTTACTGTTGATTTAGCTTAATTGCAGCCCGGGCAGCCCTCGCAGGAGCCGCCTGAGCAATCCGGCGCTTGCGCTTCTTCCATGCCAATGCAAATGGCAATTTCGCTGTTGACCTTATTCATCAGGGACTGGAACTCGTTTTGCGCAGCCATCGCCTCGGCAAAAACGGGGTTTGAAAGCAGCGTGTTTTGCAGATCCTCCACTTCCTTTGAAAGCGCGGCGACGATCAGCCGATCCGGCTCCTCGGAAGAAAGCAGCTCAACAAGCTGGCTTTGTTTTTCCTTAAATGTGTTGAGCGCTTCAAACGCCAATGTGTCGGTGTCGAGTATGGCGCGCGCGGCGGCCATTCTTTGAAACTCGGGGGACTCGCTTAACGCCAGCCCAAGCTCTCTTGCTTTGTCCAATACCATTGTTTGTTCCTTTCTTAGGTGGCCATTTCGCCAAGCAGTGTATTTGCGTGCGCTTCAAGTATGCGCACCGGCAGATATTGTCCTATTTTATCGGGATTGCCCGGGAAATAAACCATCTTAAAGCAGGAAAGCCTGCCATAAATCATTGGGGTATCTCGGCGGTTGTCGCTTCCTTCCACAAGCACCTCTTCAACTTTGCCTATGTATTTCTGGTTGGTTTGCCTCGTTTGTTCCTCCTGCAGGGCGTTCAGGCGAAGCAGGCGATCCTTTTTGGTTTTTTCATCGATCTGACCCGGGAGGCTTGCGGCCTTTGTGCCCGTGCGGGGGGAATACATAAATGTAAACGCTGCGGAAAAACCCACCTGCTTCATGAGCAAAAGCGTATCCTCAAAATCCTGCTCCGTTTCGCCGGGGAAGCCGACGATTATGTCGGTCGTCAATTCCAACTCAGGCTTTTTTGCGCGCAGCTTTTCAACGAGGTTAAGGTAGTGCGAGCGTGTGTAGCGTCTGTTCATTTGCGTGAGTATTGCGTCACTGCCGGATTGCACGGGCAAATGCAAGTGGCAGCACACTGCGGGAAGCTCGCCGAGCGCTTCGATAAGCTCATCGGAAAGATCCTTTGGGTGTGAGGTCATAAACCGTATGCGCTTTATGCCGTCAATATCATTCACATAGCGCAGCAGGTTTGCAAAAGCCGCGCCTCCGCCGCAATAGGAGTTGACGTTTTGGCCCAAGAGCGTAATTTCGGAATATCCGTTTTGGGCAAGCTCGCGCACCTCATCGAGTATGGCGGTTTTTTCGCGTGAACGTTCGCGTCCTCTTACATACGGCACAATACAATAGGAACAATAATTGTCGCAGCCATACATTATGTTTACGCTTGCGCTCACGCCGGGCGCACGAAGTGCAGGCAGGCCCTCAACGATGGGTGCCTTGTCCTGTGCGCTAACGCCAACTGGGCGCTCCCCCTGCAAAACCCGCTGCATAATAAGCGGCAGCTCATGCAGGTTATTAGTGCCTATCACAAAATTAACGAATGGAAAACGGCGCATGAGGCGCGGCGCAACATCCGCCTGCTGCATCATGCAGCCGCACACGCCAATCATCAGCCCCGGGTTGGCTTCCTTTTTCTTTTTTAAGGCGCCAATGTTGCCAAACACACGCTTTTCAGCATGCTCACGCACGCAGCAGGTGTTAAAGAGCAAAAGGTCGGCGCCCTCTTTGTTTTCCGCCGCAGAAAATCCCATTTCGGTTAACAGCCCGGCGATCTTTTCGCTATCGTGCGCGTTCATCTGGCAGCCGTATGATTCGATATGATACTTTAATCCGCGCGGGGTTAATTCTTTTTTAAGCTCACGCAAGACAGTTTCGTATTCCAGGCTTTGCGTCTCATTTTCTAGGTTTGGTTGTTTTACCATATGTTCAGGCTCACAGCTCCATATTATCTCATAATCATTTTTACATTATATCCGTTTCCATTTGTGCTGGCAAGTTGCGGCTGCACTGCGCAAACCCCTTAATAACTTGATAATAGCCCGAAACAATAAGGGCATATGGGTTTGATAGGCTAACTAACAAATGTTATAATATCCTTAACCTGCACAAAATAAAATAAGGGGCTGTTATTTTGCCTGATTTTAAGCTGCAAAGCATTATTAAAAGCATAAAAACGAGCGGCATTGAGCAGATGATCGCTGTGGATTATGCGGGCATTGCCACAATCAAACCCGACACATTGGCAGTTTCCATAAGCGGGGGAGCTACGTTTGGAGAGCAGATCCCGCAGGAGGCGATTTTTAACCAACTCACGCATTACGCAAAACAAATTGTGCAGCAGGAAAAAGGCGGGCATTATACCGGGCCCTTTGAGCGGGGGCAGTTGGACCTGATGGTTGTTGCCATACCATGCGGGAATTTATATTTTATTGTTTGCAAAATGGATGGTGAATTTACAGGGCGGGATATTAAAACAGCCGAATACATATCCGACAATATGTATGAGCGCCTTGCGCTTAACCACGCGCTTGCGCGTGAAAAGAATTATTATCAGAGCATTCACGAAAGTAACCCTACCCAGATTATGACGATGAACACAAAGGGCGAAATCGTGTACATAAACAGCGCGTTTGAGCGGCTGATTGGCAACCGGGAGCAGCACATTGGCAAAACCATGCGCAGCTTTTTAGCGCAGGAGGATCATTACGATGTTATAATGGCCTACTACCGCGAGGCGCTTGAAAAACGAAAGCCGGTGGAGTGCATAGTAAAATTCCCCTGTATTGATGGCAATATGATAATCGATGAGGTGATTATCGCGCCGCTCATCCGCGAAAACGGGCGCATGATCGGCATGGTTCTCTACGGAACTGATATTACGGAAAAGCGCATATATGAAAAAGAAATCGAGCAGCTTCGCCAGCATGCGCTGCTTGGCGAGGTGAGCGCGTATATCGCGCACGATATTCAAAACCCTCTTTCGGGCATACGCAGCATTTCACAGGCCATGCAAAACAGTCCCTGCTCAGAGGAGGACAGGCAGGATTTTCTGCGGGCGATCGTTACCTCAGTGGATCGCATAAGCAAAACGATAAGGCAGCTGCTTTCATATGCCCGCCTTTCTTCCGACGATAAAACGAGCATAGTCAACATAAACGAAATATTGGATAACTGCATCGATGCGGTTTCGTTTCACCAGCAGTTTCGTGAAATACAAATTCATAAGCATTATGATCCGCTTATTCCAATAATCAAGGCAAGGCAAATCCGCCTTGAGCAGGCATTTATGAATATTTTGCTGAACGCAATTCAGGCGATTGAGGAAAAGGGCAACATAACAATCGCAAGCAAGTATCATCCTGAACAAAATCAGATCACAATTCATTTCACCGACAATGGAATTGGCCTTGCAAAAGCAGAGCTTGAGCGCGTGAAGGAGCCTTTTTACACAACAAAACCGGATGGAACCGGCCTGGGGCTGGAAATTGTGCACCGTGCTGTGCAGGAGCATGGCGGCAAGCTGGAGATCGATTCGACATTGGGGTTTGGAACCACCGTGAAGGTAACCCTGTTTTGTTAAAGCACTTCAAAATGACTGGAGGATAAAATGCCAAATATATTGATCGCGGATGATGAAGCCTTAATTCGCACGGCGCTCTCACGTGAGCTTATTGCCAGGGGCTACACTGTCGATATGGCGGATAATGGCAAAACCGCGCTCGAAAAAATTCTTAAGCAGAATTACGATCTTGTTATATTGGATAATCAAATGCCCCAGATGAAGGGGCTTGATGTGCTGCGCCAAATGCGCCTAAACAAAAAACAAACAAAGGTCATCATGCTCACGGCCTATGGCACAATCGCGAATGCGGTGGAGGCGATGAAGCTTGGCGCGCATGATTACACAACAAAACCTTTTGAAAACGAAGAGTTGCTGGAAAAAATAAGCCTGCTTTTAAAGCAGAGCGAGGCTGTTGGCCGCGCGCCCTCAACCGACGCCACGCCCGTTTGGCAAAGCGCCCCTTTTGATGAGCTGATGCAAACTGCCAACCAGATAAGGGATAACCCATCCACCGTGCTTATTTTGGGCGAAAGCGGCACGGGCAAGGGTGTGCTTGCAAGATATATTCATGATACAGGGATAGGCGCAGGCAAGCCGTTTATTCACATCAACTGCGCGGTGCTGCCGCCCAACCTTATTGAAAGCGAGCTTTTTGGGCATGTGGCAGGTTCGTTTACAGGCGCGACCCGTGAGAAAAAAGGAAAGTTCGAAGCCGCGGAGGATGGCACGGTTTTCCTCGATGAAATTTCAACGCTCACGCCCGAGCTGCAGGCGAAGCTATTAACTGTTTTGCAGGAGCGCACATTTGAAAAGGTCGGCTCAAACAGCACGCAGAAATTCCGCGCGCGCATAATTGCCGCCACAAACCAGGAGCTTATGGCGCTTGTGCAGCGCGGCGCTTTCCGCGAGGATTTATATTACCGGCTTAATGTTATTAGCCTTGCATGCCCCCCGCTTCGCAAACGCAAGGATGATATTGAGCCGCTGGCCAAGGTTTTTTTGGAGCGCTACAACAGGCGCTACCACCGCAATGTTACGATTTCACTGCCCGAAACATGGGCGCTTATGAAAAAATACAGCTGGCCCGGGAATGTCCGCGAGCTCGAAAATTTTATCGAGCGCATAGTTGTGATGAATATTTGCGACGAGCGTGGCGTGCAGGAAATTTTGCATTCGTTTGAGCCTGTTGACCAGCATGAAACAGCAGCAACCTCAAACCTGAAGGATCAGGAATACACCGCCATATGCAGCGCCCTTGAAAAGCACAACGGGCACCGCGGCAAAACCGCGGCTGAGCTTGGCATATCGCTTAGGGCCTTACAATATAAGCTCAAAAAGTACAACCTGCGCAAAGAGGACACATAAGCTATACTATATTGTCGCCTTGCTGCTGTATTTCCATATCCCCATTTTTTCAGCGTGTTTTATCAGCTCCTCATGAAAATCAGGGTGCGCGATCGAGATTAAAAGCTCGGCGCGCTGCCATGTGCTTTTGCCGCGCAGATTAACTATGCCAAATTCCGTGGCGATGTGCTGCACAGCCGAGCGTGGCGTTGAAACGATGCTCCCTGTGGGCAGCGTTGGCACAATGAGCGACTGGCGGCTGCCATCCTTAAGCGTGCGTGTGGAGGGCAGGCAAATGACGCTTGTGCCGCCCTTTGATAAAAGCGCGCCGAGCACAAAATCGAGCTGGCCGCCCGTGCCGCTAATATGCCGGTAGCCCGCGCTTTCCGAGTTGACTTGGCCATAGAGGTCGCACTGAATGCAGCTGTTGATTGAGACAAGCTGGTCGAGCTTTGAGAGCGTTTCGTAAGCGTTAACATAATCTACAGGCGCGGCGCAGCATATCGGGTTGTGGTGAATAAAATCGTGCAGCCTTTTTGTGCCGCCGCAGAAGGAGTAGACGATAAGCCCCTTATCGATGTTTTTGTTGGAGCTTATCTTGCCCGCCTCATATAAATCCACGCAGGCGTCTGTGAGCATTTCGGAGTGGATGCTTAAATCATCGATATCCGATGAGCACAGCATCTGGCCGATGTAGTTTGGCGTTCCGCCTATGCCAAGCTGTATTGTGCTGCCGCTTTTGATTATGCCTGTTACATGGCGGGCAATGCTTTTTTCAGCCTCGGTGGGTGTTACAGGCGGCATTTGCGCGAGCGGGGAGTTGGAGCCTTCAACCACATAATCGATATCCGAAATGTGAATGGAGGTTTCGTAACCGTGCGCGTAGGGCATATTTTCGTTCACCTCAAGCACGATGCACTTTGCGCGCTCCATAGTCGCGCGCACATCCACCACCTGAGGGCCAAGGTTAAAATAGCCAAACCTATCCATCGGCCCCACCTGCACGCAGACCATGTCGAATGGTTTTGCATTTTCGCGCCAGTCCTTTGGCGTTTGGCAAAACATTACGGGGGTAAACCAGCAGTTTCCGCCATCCGCCATTTTCCGCACAGGCACGCTAAAATGGCAGCAGTGGAAGCGCACATGCTCGCTATCCTTACAAACCGCCCAGCTTTCAAAGGGTTTTTCCCGCAGCGGAACCGAAAAAAAGATTTCCACACCGTTAAGCTCGTTTATGCGCTTTGAAAGCGCAATATCGATATCCACCACCGAACCGTAACCAAGCCCCCAATACATGCAAAAGTTATGCTGCACCATGCTTGCGATTTGGTCTGCCGGGCGCAGCTTCTGTTCATATTCCTGCCGGATCGTCAAGGCGTTAATCTCCCTTCAAAAAGCATTTGTTTAATAACAAAAAGCGCTGCGGCGGTCTTGCCGCAGCGCTTTTTTTGAGGCATTTAAGTTATTTTCCCTTAAATTCAGGCTTGCGTTTTTCAAGGAAAGCAGCTGTCCCCTCATCCTTATCCTCTGAAGCAAAGGCAAGGCCAAAGGAGTATTTTTCAAACAGCAGGCCCGAGGCGATATCCGTGTTTGCACCAAACATGACCGCCTTTTTGGCAAGCTGCACGGCGATGGGGCTCTTGTTTATTATTTTGGCCGCAAACGCTTCGCAGAAGGGGATAAGCTCCTCGTTTGTTTCCACAACATAGTTTGCAAGGCCGATTTTGAGCGCTTCATCCGCGCTGACAACATCGCCGGTGAGTATAAGCTCCTTGGCCTTGGAGATGCCGACAAGCCTTGGCAGCCTTTGTGTTCCGCCTGCGCCGGGGATTATGCCCAGGTTGATTTCAAGCTGGCCAAACTGCGCTTTTTTAACTGCAACGCGAAAATCTGCCGCCAGCGCCAGCTCGCAGCCGCCGCCAAACGCAAAGCCGTTCACCGCCGCGATAACAACCTTGGGCGAGTTTTCCACCTCGATGAGCGCATCGGCAGCGCCTTCGGCGAACATGCCGTTAACAACATCGAGCGGGCCGCCGCGGCGAAGCATTTGAACATCCGCGCCCGACACAAAGGATCTGTTGCCCGAGCCTGTGATTATGACTCCGCGAATTTCCTTATCCGCGTTTATCTCGCGAAAAATGCGCAGTATCTCGATCCAGGATTCTTCATCGAGCGCGTTGTGCACCTCAGGGCGGTTGATAGTCACATATGCCAGGGGGCCTTTCTTTTCGAACAACAATCTTGTGTAACCTTCGTATTGCATGATCTTTTTACTCCGTTTCATGTATTATGTTATTTTGGGTTTTAATAAGTGTTTGTTCAGGCTTCCATTTTTTTGAGTTCCTGCTCGCGGATTGCCTTGCGGTCCGCCTTGCCAACATCCGTGCGCAGCAGCTCATCCGCAAACAGCACCTCTGAAGGAATTTTGTAAGGCGCGAGGCTTGTTCTGCAATATGCCTGCACATCTTCCTGGGTCATAGTCTCGCCTTCCTTGAGGACGACAACCAGCTTGATGAACTCGCCCTTTTCGGGGTGGGGCAGGCCAATCGCGCAGGCTTCCTTTACTTTGGGGTGGGCGAACATAAGCTCATCGATCTCACGCGGGTATACATTAAAGCCGCTTACGATTATGATATCCTTTTTGCGGTCGAGAATGTATAAATATCCCTCTTCGTCAAACCTGGCAATGTCGCCTGTGTAGAGCCAACCGCCGCGTATGGCCTCTTTTGTTTCCTCGGGTTTTTCCCAATATTCGGTGACCATCTGCGGCCCGCGCATGATAAGCTCGCCCGCCTCGCCGCCAGGCATTGGTTTTGTGCCTGTTTCGGCATCAACAATAATAATGTCGGTATCCGGCCACGGAATGCCGATGCTGCCTTCCTTGCCGCGCTTGACCGGGCAGGCGGAAGCGATGTTTGTGCTTTCGGATAAGCCGTAGCCCTCCACGATGCCGCCGTTTGTGAGGCGGTTAAACTCGCGCGCAACGCTCACCGGAAGCGGGGCGGAGCCGCAGATTACGATTTTGAGGCAAGACATATCCGCCGTGCCGTCCTTAATTTTCGGGTGGTTAACAAGGCCTATGACCATTGCGGGCACCGCGACAAAGAAATTCGGCTTATGCTGCATAACCGCCGCGACAAGCGCGTCGGGCGTGGGCTGAGGCACCAGCACGATCGAGCCGCCTGTGAAAAGGCAAAGGTTAATAGTCAGGTTCCAGCCGTAAACATGGTTGATGGGGATTGCGCCAAGCACGCGCATTTCCTCGCGGGGAATCATCGTGTAGTTTAACGATGCGCCGATTGCCATGCGCAGCGCCTGCGTGTGCGCCATGTAGTTTGTGATGACGCAGCCCTTGGGCACGCCCGTTGTGCCGCCTGTGTATTGCAGGCGCATCGGATCATCCGCAGTCACCTCAACATCGGGCTCGGCGTTGGAAGCGTTTTTGCAAAGCGTATCCATATCGTAAATACCATCGCCCGCGGGAATTTCGATTGGCGAGCCGGGAATTTGGAATACGATTACCCGCTTAACGCAGCAATCCGGGTTCTTTTGCATGGCAAAGGCCTTTGCGGCAAATGCCGCCATTACGATAACCGTTTCAGCGCCGCTGTCGTTAAAAAGGTATGTTAATTCAGGCACGGTGTGCAGCACATTGCCCGGCACTTCTATCATGCCAACTTTTAAAAGCGCATTCATCGCCAGCACATATTGCGGCACGTTTGGCGCCATCACGCCAACGCGGTCGCCTTTTTTAATGCCAAGATCCAATAGCGCGTTTGCCAGGCGGCGGCTTACATCGTTGCAGTAGGCATAGGGCAGCACGGCATCGCCTAAAAGCAGATATGGCTTTGTTGGCGTTTCCTGCGCCCATTTGTTAAACCACCATTTTAACGGCTGGCGCGAATATTCATAATTTGCCGATACACCCTCATCGTAGAATTGTGACCAAACACTCCGCCACTTTTTTGCATCCTCATTAAGAATCTCCAGGTAATCCAGGTTTTCCACAATAGCATACCTCCTACATATTTTTACTGCTTGGCTAAGTTGGGTTATATGTTGTAGTAGAGTTGCTTAAAACAGAGAACAGTTCAAGAGTTGTTTGGATAGTGGCGGCGGGCATTACGCCTGCCGCCCCTGAACTTTTTTGAATTACTGGCACAGCTCAAATATGCCTGCTGCGCCCTGGCCGCCGCCAATGCACATGCTGACAAGGCCATAACGCACGTTGCGGCGCTTCATTTCATAAAGCAACGTTGCCGAGAGCTTTGCGCCGGTTGCGCCAAGCGGATGCCCCAGCGCTATTGCGCCGCCATTGACGTTTACGATATCAGGGTTTAAGCCCAGCTTGCGTATGCAATAGAGCGATTGTGAGGCAAACGCCTCGTTAAGCTCGATAAGGCCGATATCATCCAGCGTCAGCCCAACCTGCTTAAGCACCTTGGGAATTGCAAACACAGGGCCGATGCCCATTTCATCCGGCTCGCAGCCCGCAACGGCAAAGCCCCTGAAAAAGCCGAGCGGCTTAATGCCTTTTTTTGCTGCCGTGTCGGCATCCATAAGCAAAACTGCCGCCGCGCCATCGGTCGTTTGTGAGGATGTTCCCGCTGTTGCCGTGCCCCTTGCTGTGAATGCGGGGCGAAGCTTTGCGAGCGCCTCAAGCGTTGTGTCGGGCCTTATGCCCTCATCCGCCGAAACGATCCATTCGCGGGTAACACGCTCACCTTTTTCGTTTAGCACTGTCTTTTTAACAGGAACGGGAACAAGCTCATCCTTAAAGCGCTCGGCAGCGTAGGCCGCCGCCGCCTTTTTGTGGCTGTTCATCGCAAAAACTTCCTGATCGGCCCGCGTAATATCATAACGCTTTGCGACATTATCCGCCGTTTGCCCCATACTTATGTATTGGTTGGGGAGCGGGGAGGATAGCGCATCGGGGTTGGGGCGGTAAACCCCACCGAGCGCAACCATGCTCATGTGCTCAATGCCGCCGGCCATCACTGTGTCGCAGCGCCCGCTGATAATTCCTTCAGCGCCAAAGGCGATTGCCTGCAGGCCGGATGCGCAAAAACGGTTGACCGTGACTGCGGGAACAGTTACCGGGAAGCCTGAAAACAGCGAAATGCTCCTTGCGACATTGCCGCCTGTTGCGTATTCGGGTGTGGCGCAGCCAAATATAACATCGCCAATTTCTGCCGGGTCAATTTCCGCCCGCTTTACAGCTTCCTTTACGCATAACGAACCCAGCCATTCCGGCCGCGTATCATAAAAAGAACCTTTACCGGCCTTGCCGCCGGGCGTTCTTACTGCAGAGACTATAGCAACCTCTCTCATAAAAAGAACCTTCCTTCCTTATTAGTTAGTTGCGCAACGCTTTGCCGGTTTTAAGCATGTGCTCAATGCGATCCTGCGTTTTTTGCTCGCGGCAAAGCTCAACAAAGGCTTCGCGCTCAAGCTTAAGCAGGTATTCCTCGGTGATCATTTCGTTTTTGCTCAAACCGCCGCCTGTCATTATAAAGAACAGCTTTTCAAGGATGAGATAATCATGCTCTGTCATGTACTCTGCCATGAGCATGCCCTGCGCGATCATAAGCAGCAGCGCATTGTCGTTGGCGTTGGGCACGGGGAATGGCCTTGCAATGGGCGGGCGGTAGTTCGTTGCAACCAGCGCCAGCGCGCGCGCCTTTGCATCGTTTAGCTGATATGTGCGGCTGAGGCTCACGCCGTCTGTCGGGCGCATGTAGCCAAGCTCCATTGCATCATATCCGCTGGAGGATGTTTTTGCCGTGCCGATTGACATGAGCGCGGGCATCAAATAGTCGACAACCGGCGTGTTTGTGCTTGTTGCCTTTTGAACTGCACGCACAACGGTTTCCTTTGTGCCGCCGCTGCCGGGAATTACACCCACGCCAATTTCAACGAGCCCCATGTAGGTTTCGCCCGCCGCCTGGATTGCCGAGCAGTGCATCGCAAGCTCGCAGCCGCCGCCAAGCGTCATGCCAAAGGGCGCTGCCACAATGGGCTTGCGGGAATATTTGAGCCGCATGGGCACACGCTGCGTATGCTTGAGCGCCTGCTCCAGCTCATCGAATTTATTCTCCTTAATGAGTGAGAGCACGCCTTTTAGGTCGGCGCCTACGCAGAAGTTTTTGCCTGCGCTTGTGATTACCATTGCCGCCCAGTTTTTATCAAGCTCGTCGCAAGCGGCGAGTATGGAATCCGTAGCGTCGCTGCTAAGCGCGGCGTTCTTGGCCTGCAGCTCAAGGCAAAGCACATTGTCGCCAATATCAAACAGCGCAGCATCCTTAAGCTGGGCCACAAGCCTTGTGTTCTTGCCGTTGATGAGCGCATCCTTGGGCATTTCGACAGGCACATAATCCTTCTTTTGCGGACTATAGTAGTATTCATTGCCGTCGATAACGGTGTAGAAGGATTTAAAGCCTGCCGCGAGCATTTCCTTCACCCAATCGGCGACCTTTGTGCCTTCTTCTTCCATGCGGGTTACGTATTTATTAAGGTCCAGTCCGTTCCATGTGCGGAAGGGGCCTGCCTTATGGTTGTAGCCAAGCTCCATGGCAACATCCACATTATAAATATCATCCGATATTTCGGGAATAAGCGATGCAACATATGAAAAATAGTTTTTCATATGCGTCCAAACAAGCTCGGAAGCAACATCGCTGCCATCAAACAAAACTGCAAGCTTATCCGGAAGCTTGCGTTGGGCATCCGCAAGTTTTAAGCTTTCATAATCCGCCGGAACCTGCGCAACATAGGAGTTTGTTTCAGGATCGTACATCAAAAACTCTTTACCCTTGCGCGTGTAAAAGCCCTTGCCGACCTTGTTGCCCAAAAGCTTATCCTGCATCATCCGGTCGATATAGTCAGGTGCAGTAAAGCGCTTTTGCTCCTCGGGATCGGTTACATTGTCGCGCACGGTTTTTGCGCTTGTTGTGCCAATGTCGAGGCCCACAAGGTCAAACAGGCGGAATGTGGCCGTTTTAGGCCGCCCGAGGCAAACGCCCGTCATCGCGTCCGCCTGCGAGAATGTCAAGCCGTGTTTTTCGGTCAGCTGCAAAACGTCCGTCATCAGCGCGCCACCCACGCGGTTTGCGATAAAGCAGGGCGTGTCTTTGCAAAAAACGGTTGTTTTGCCAAGCTCGCGTGTCATAAAATTCTTCAGGAAATCAAGCACTTCGGGCAGAGTATCGTTGCCCGGGATGATTTCAACAAGGCTCATGTAACGGATTGGATTAAAAAAGTGCGTGCCGCACCAGTAGTTGCGGAATTTTTCAGGCATATCCTCAGCGATGCGGTTAATTGAAATGCCCGATGTGTTGGATGTAAATATCGTGCCCGGCTTAACAAAGGGCGCGACCTTTTGGAGAACAGATTTTTTGATGTCCAGCCTCTCGGCAACAACCTCCACAACCCAGTCGCATTCCAAAAGCTGATCGAGGTCGTCCTCCAGGTTGCCGGTTGCGATCAGGTCTGCAAAATCGCTTCGCATAATCCCCGGCGGTTTCATTTTTGTTACGCCATTGATTTTGTTTTGGTTGACGATGCGGTTGCGAACCGCAGGGCTTTCCAGTGTCAGCCCTTTTTTTGCTTCCTCCGCTGTGAGCTCCCGGGGCACAATATCAAGCAAAATGCTTGGTATGCCCGCATTTGCAAGGTGGGAAGCTAAGCCGCTGCCCATTGTCCCGGAACCCAAAATACCGACCTTTCTTATTGTTTTGTCCATCTTGTTGCTCCTTCCGGTATTGTGTTCTATCTGTTTGTGCAATAGCATGAGCGTTTTAGCTATTCCTTATTATATACTAGCAATTTCTATGCCAAAAAGCTGTTCATATATGCTTTATCATTATAATCTTGTCCGCAAGTAGCCTAATGCTGGCGAAAAACAGTTTTTGGAGTGAGAGAAAGCAAAAGAAACTTACGCAAATTTTGCGCAAAAAAGTGTGCAAATTTTGCACTATAGTGCATTGCAGTGCAAAAATTGCACGGCTAAGTTAGTGGGCACAATAATTTGTGAATGCCTTATATTTCAGGTATACTATAATAAATCTCAGTGTTGAGGGGTCTATCTATGCGTAGTGAGTTGCAAAACGAGTTTTTTGTTGCTATGATGCGTTTCAAAAAAATAGAATCCGCGCTTTCATCAGAATGTGATATTCCGATGAATGAGCTGGCAATTCTTAAAAGCATAACCGGGGCTTGCGGTTGCAGCGAAGGCAACAGCGTAAACCTCAACGTTCCCGAAATTCAAGAGCAGCTGCAGATAACAAAACCCGCAGTTTCCTACATTTTGAGCACGCTTGAAAAAAAGGGACATATTACAAGAGAGATCGATCCGCGTGACAGGCGCAAAATTTCAATAAGCGCAACGGAAAAGGGCAGCAGTTTTGCTAAGGAAACTTCCCAAAGGTACGATGAGCTATGGGAAATGATTTTGAAAAGATTTGGAGAAGACCAAATGCGGATGCTTGTTGAGCTGATGCTTGGGTTAACAGATATTTGTTCGCAGATATGTGAAGAGGATTCCTGAATAGTGTCAAAAAAGTGCTGCGGCTTTGCAGCACATCACTTTTTTGAGTTTTCCACGTTTTGCTTGTTCGGCGAGACCTTACGGCCAGCAAAACGTGCGAGGTGTGGGCCTGCGTGCGTACACGCCGCACTTGCCCACATATTAAAAATCAAGGGGCCGGAGTTGAGCGCTGCCAGCGGCAGATGCAGCGAAACGCAGGCCCAGTGAGCAGAAAGCAACGCTACCTAAGAAAGCGTTGCGCAAACTGCGAACTGTGGCAGGTGGCCCCTTAATAATCCCCGAAGAGAAATTTTTTGACAGTATTGAGGGCGCAGTCGTTGACTGCGCCCTGTGTCTGGGGAAAATTCGCATATTGTTTTTAGCCTGCTATGCCGCATCCTGTTCTAACAACGACATAAACTGCTCGCCAGTGAGGTTTTCCTTTTCAATCAGGTATTCTGAAATCCTGTTGAGCGCATCCCTGTTTTGCTCAAGCAGTGCAACAGCTTCGTTCTGGCAGCTTTCAATAATAAGGCGAACCTCATTATCAATCTGTGCGCCTGTTTGTTCAGAGCATGTTGATACATTTCGGCCATCAAGGTATTGGTTTTGTGCGCTTTCTAACCCCATCGAGCCAAAGGCATCGCTCATGCCGTATTGTGTCACCATTTTGCGCGCAAGGCTTGTTGCCCGCTCAATGTCGTTAGCTGCGCCCGTGGAAACATCGCCAAACACGATCTGCTCCGCGGCCCTGCCGCCAAGCAGCATTGTGATCTGGCCCAAAAGCTCGCCGCGTGTGAGCAAATATCTGTCCTCCTCAGGCACGCTCATGGTGTAGCCAAGCGAGCCCATCGTTCTTGGGATAATCGTAATCTTTTGCACGGGCTGGGCGTGCTTTTGTTTTGCCGAAACGAGCGCATGCCCCACCTCGTGGTAGGCGACCATTCGTTTTTCCTTTTCGTTAAGCACACGGTCTTTTTTCTCTTTGCCGGCAATTACAAGCTCCACGGATTCTATAAGGTCTTCCTGAGAAACTGTGCTGCGCCCCATTTTAACGGCGCGAAGCGCCGCTTCGTTAACCATGTTGGCAAGGTCAGCACCCGTAGTTCCGCTTGATGCAAGCGCAACGGCGTGGAAATCCACATCCGGCTCCATGGCGACCTTGGCCGCATGCACCTTTAGTATACTCTCGCGGCCCGGAAGATCGGGGCGATCCACTATGACTCTTCGGTCAAAACGGCCCGGCCTTAAAAGCGCAGGGTCCAGCACCTCGGGCCGGTTTGTGGCCGCAAGCACGAGTATGCCCGTGTTTGAACCAAAACCATCCATTTCGGAAAGCAGCTGGTTGAGCGTTTGCTCGCGCTCATCGTTTGTACCAAACTGAGTGTCGCGCTTTTTACCGATTGCGTCAATTTCATCTATGAATATTATGCAGGGTGCGCTTTTTGCCGCCGTTTGGAAAAGATCCCGAACACGGCTTGCGCCCACGCCAACGAACATCTCCACAAATTCAGAGCCGGAAAGGTGGAAAAACGGAACTCCGGCTTCGCCAGCAACAGCCTTTGCAAGCAGGGTTTTGCCTGTGCCGGGGGGGCCAACTAGCAATGCGCCCCTTGGCTGCTTTGCGCCAATTTTAGCGTATTTTCCGGGCTGATGCAGGTAATCCACCATTTCGGCGAGGCTCTCTTTTGCTTCGTCCTGCCCGGCGACATCGAGGAAAGTAACGCCTGTTTTTTCCTCCACGCTATACATTTTTGCTTTGGATTTGCCCACATTGCCTATGCCGCCTAAAATTCCGCCGTCACCACCGCCTGAGCGCTTTGCCATCATGCGGAAAAACGCATAGTAGATCGCGATCATCAAAATAAAGGGCAGTAATGATAAAATTATGGAAAGCAGTGTGTTATTTTTGGGAACCACCTGAGTAAACTTTATGCCGCTTTCGCGCAGCCGGTCAACAAGGCCGGGGTCATCCATGCGGCCTGTGATATATACTGTTTTTGCATCGGGCGTAATCGTCTTTCCATCCGTTGAAAGAATATTGTTGATTGCTGTGGCATCCGCGCTTTCAAGCAGTGTAAATCCGATCTCTGAGGCGCCCACCTCAACTGCGGCAATGCTGCCGCTATCCAGCAGATCTAAAAACTGGCTGTAATCAACAGCTCTTGTGACCTGAAATGTGCCGCTTGTTATCATGCTGCCGATCAAAAATAAAATGAGCAGCATCGGAAGCATTCGGGGCAAGCGTACTATCCGCCTTTTTTGGGAGGCATCCCGATTGTCGTTTTTGTTATTATTGTTATTCATACTATATCCTCCTTTCTGCTTTAGTGCTTGGGGATGTGGCGGCTTGGGGTCCACATCCCCCCTGAGCTCCTGCTCATTGAGTTAGAGTGCTTTTTTGGTGGTTGGCCAATCGTCACCGTTTTTTGATGATTTTGTCGATCAGTCCATATTCCTTGGCTTCCGTTGCGTCCATAAAGTAATCGCGCTCACAATCCTTTGTTACTCTTTCGAGCGATTGGCCGGAGTTTTCGGCTAAAATCCGGTTGAGTTTTTCCTTGGTTTTTAGTATGTGCTCGGCCTGAATTTGGATGTCGGTTGCCTGTCCTCTGCTGCCGCCGGATGGCTGGTGGATCATAATTTCAGCATTGGGAAGCGCAATCCGTTTGCCCTTTGCGCCGCTTGAAAGCAAAAACGCTCCCATGGAGGCCGCCATGCCTATGCAAATGGTTGAAACATCGGGCTTAACATACTGCATCGTATCGTAGATGGCCATACCCGCAGTCACCGACCCACCGGGGCTGTTGATGTAAAGCTGAATGTCCTTATCGGAATCCTGCGATTCCAGGAAAAGCAGCTGCGCAACGATCAGGCTGGCAATATTGTCGTTAACCTCCTCGGAAAGAAGGATTATCCGGTCGTTAAGCAACCTGGAAAATATATCGTAGGAGCGCTCACCACGGCTTGTCTGTTCTACAACATAGGGCACTAAACTCATATTCATTTTAAATCGCACCTTTCATTTTCAGCTTGTGAATTTTCTTTATAATTTGAAGTCAAACAAACGCCGCCTTCAATTAGTTAAACACTTAACTATTAAGTTTTTATATATTACCGCGCATAAACTTGACTGTCAATATGAACCAAAGGATATTAACAGCGAGTATACATTTTGTTTGAAATTAGAGAAATTAGTTCGCAATTTTCACAAATGATAAGCAATCAGTTAAGGTAAAAAACGCCCTGGAAAAAATATTATCCGCGGGCGTCTATCCATTCACACGCTTTAACAGGCGAATACAAAGATAGGTTAAATAAGGCGATACCGTTTTTTTCTGCCCAAAATCCCAGCCCTTGAATTTTTGGTATACCGATTCGGGAACGAACATGCCATCTGCATTTTGTTTTTGCTGTATTAAATCTATCATCTCACAAAACCGCCAATCGGTTTTCACGAAATCAAATCTGCTTAAAACATCTAAAACGCTTACAATATCATACCACATGGCAGGCGCCTTCAGTTTGCGAAAATCAGTACCCATATAGAACATGTACGGATGCCTTTTAAGGCTGTTTTCCCATAAAGAAAGAATGACCTCGGCTATGTTTTTTACGATGTCGCTGTGTTGATATTCTTCAATTTCAGACAATAGCTTTAGCATGATAAGCGTTGCATATGGGCAACAATCATCTTTACGGCCCGGCCCTCTGAATGACCCGTGCTCTTTTGATACCGAGCAGGGGAAACCCTGTTCTTTATAAAGGCCTGTAAGATGCTCCACGCCCTGCTTGATATGCTGCTGATAATCAATTTTGGCCTTAAGCAACGCCATTAGCAGCAATGGGGCATCACATAAACACCAGCCGAAAACATCTTCGCCTTTCCCGCCGTAATGCGGGGGTATATTTGTCATCGACTGATAAACGCCGTTTGTGTCCTTATGGTTAATTATTTGGTTAACAGCGCTTTTAATTTGGGGTATATCCGTCTCAAATCCAATATCAAGGAGGAACAGCAGCTTGTGTATGGATAGTTCCGGGTCCTTATGATTTCTGACTATTGTGTTGTGGAAGTTAGTAATATCATTTAGATAAGAAAGAATTTTCTTGTCCTTTAACGCTTCGTTTTTTAAAACAAGCAAATCATCTTTGTTTTCATTGAGAATATTTAATCGAATTGTGTATTGCAGCCACGGCTCACTCGTTGATAAGAGTTGATCAAGCACAAGAAAGCTCCCATCCGAAATTACATCATTTTTTG